>CAXNJF010000207.1:0-4345 GCA_964202585.1 Trichlorobacter sp.
CAGACCCCTGCATTGCTGTCTTGTGAACTCTTTCAGGATTGCCTGAGATCGGCATGACCCAGGTGCTTTGCATCATGCCGGTGGGCAAGGCATCTGTTTCTGGCGTCACGTTTGTTCAGTGCAGCGGCATTCCCGCAGTAACATCTCGATCGCCCGTACACTGAACTCGAGCGGGACAGGGTGGTTGTTCGACGTGTTTACCAACTCGCTAACCACTTTCTGAATCAGGTAACAGCGCAGCATGATCGCACGTTCCGTCCTGTCCTCCGGAATCAGTGAGGAGCCCTTCATTGCATGCAGGTAGGCTTTCAGATATGAACCGCTCACGTAGAGAAACCACGCCTCCAGCCAGGGTTCGAGCAGAGGTATGTCATCAGGATTCGTGGCTCCATGATGAACCAGTGTGGTCATGGCAGCATAATGGAACGAGCGGATCATTCCGGCAACATCAAGCAGTGGAGAACGTTTCAGGCGTCGTCCGCTGAGGGAATGGACCGGTTCTCCCTCGAAATCAATAAAGACAAAATCCTTACCGGTAAAAAGTGCCTGTCCCAGATGAAAATCACCGTGAATCCTGCATTTCATGGCTGATAGCCGCCGACCGGTCATTTTGTGCAGGCAGGCAATCAGTTCCTTTTCTGCGGCGAGCAGCTGTGTTGCCCGCTGCTGTACGGCATCAGGCAGGGACTGGAGTTTTGCCGTCAGTATCTGGAAGTTTCTCCGCACCAGATTTTGCATGGACTGGAAAACTGAACGCTGGTAGAGGGTAGAAAATTTTTCCATACTCCAGGCACTGTCTGTTGAACTGCAAGCCAGGGCCCGGTGCATCTCTGCAGTACGCTGGCCAAGCAGTAACGCCATTTCCAGGTGGAGTCCGTTTACAAGATCCCGGAACTGATCAGGGATACCGCTGTCGACAACGTCCAGCAGTGTCGGAAGTTGGGCCGAGAGTTTTGGAAGTTCATGTTTGTGTGACAGCAGATGTTCTACGAATTGCGCAAGGCTTGTCAGGGTGTTCTGCCAGGCGTCGCCGTGAGATGGAATGAAGGTTTGCAGCACACCGAGATCATATACCTTGCCCACCGTGCCATGGTATTCGATCCCGCCATTATAGACCGGAATATTCTGGAATGTTTTTTTCACGGCCAGAAGCCGGAGGATTTCAGGCTCCGGATTTATTCCATCCTGCAGTTTCCGGTACATTTTGAACAGCAACCGTTCACCATAGATAATGCTGGTATTGTTCTGTTCAACAGCTGCAACCCTACTGGGAAACAGTTCTGCTCTGGATGGATAGCTCTTCGTAACCGTTCCTCCCCGTATGCCCAAAAGTTCAGTGCCATGTGCGCCATGCACTTTTACACGCCCGCTGATCAGTTCAAAAAGCAGCTTCCGGAATACCTCGAAGTAGGTCGCATCACACAGAACGCCTTCAGCCGTTCCGAGCGAAAGACCGGTTATGGTTGCCAGGGGATGCCGGTCGGTCAGTGATTGCAGCCATTCGTTGGAAAACCAGGCCATGGGAATCAGATAGAGCTCAGGATCACGCTCGCTGTAGGTCACCTGAAGAAAGACAAGGAGAAACAACTGGTCATCCTGTTTCAGCTGAATACTGTCGATAACGCTGATCTGGCTGATAACCCGCCCTTTTCCGCAAAACCAGAAGACCCGCTGCAGATAACGGGGCATGACTATGCGGCATAAACGTTCACCGGTTTTACCTGTCAGCACGTCCCACCAGGGATGCCCCTCCCTCAAAGACAGCTTCTGGCTCTCTTCGCGGGGTTCGACCTGAGCTTCGGAACTCTGCAGCACAAACCAGAAATAGTCATATGGCCCCATGGTAACATGATACCTGGTCTCCTGAATCATGGGGAAGCGGTTGCGGCTGAAGACCTCTTCGGGGATCATGCCTGCGTAGCGTGAGAGATCAACCGTGACCGTCTGTGAGAAGCGTGCAAGGTTGATGATCACCAGCAGTTTTTCCGCTTCAAAGGTACGGATGAAGCTCAAAACCTTCGGGTTGTCTGACAATAACATTTCAAGGCTGCCACAACCGAATGCCTTGAAGCGCTTGCGCATGGCGATAGTGCGACGCATCCACCAGAGCAGAGACGATGACGTCCGTTCCTGGTTTTCAACGTTGATCGATTCATAGTGATATTCCGGTTCAATGATGACCGGTAGAAACAGTTTTTGGGGGCTGCACTTGGAAAAACCGGCGTTACGGTCCGGACTCCACTGCATCGGGGTACGGACTCCGTTCCGGTCACCCAGATAGTAGTTATCACCCATGCCGATCTCATCACCGTAGTAGATGATCGGGGTTCCAGGAAGTGAAAAGAGCAAGATGTTCATCAGCTCGATCTTGCGGCGATTGTTACCCATCAGGGGCGCAAGACGGCGGCGGATGCCGAGATTGATACGTGCCCGCGGATCAGAGGCGTAGACCCGGTACATGTAATCCCGCTCCTCGTCGGTCACCATCTCCAGGGTCAGCTCGTCATGATTACGCAAAAATATCGCCCACTGGCAGCCATCGGGGATGGCCGGTGTCTGGTCGATAATATCAACGATCGGAAAGCGGTCTTCCATCTCAATGGCCATGAATATGCGCGGCATAAGTGGAAAATGGAACGCCATGTTGCTTTCATCACCATCGCCAAAATAGGCGGCGGCATCTTCCGGCCACTGGTTCGCCTCTGAAAGCAAGAGCCGGTTTTTACATGAGCTGTCCAGATGTGCCCGCAGCTTCTTGAGAAAGGCGTGGGTTTCAGGCAGGTTTTCACAATTGGTCCCCTCCCGCTCGAACAGATAGGGCACGGCATCTAACCGGACACCATCCACCCCCAGACGCATCCAGAAATCTATCACCCGCAGCATCTCTGATTGTACCGAGGGGTTATCAAAATTCAGGTCCGGTTGATGGGAGTAGAAGCGGTGCCAGTAGTAAGCCTTGGCCAGTGGGTCCCAGGTCCAGTTGGAGGTCTCAAAATCCTGAAAGATGATCCGCGCATCGCGGTACTTTTCCAACGTGTCGCTCCAGACATAGAACTCACGGTGAACAGAGCCCGGTTTGGCCAGACGGGCACGCTGAAACCAGGGATGCTGGTCCGAGGTGTGATTCAGCACCAGCTCAGTAATCACCCTGATGCCACGACTATGGGCAGCACGAAGTAACTGTTTGAATTCACGAAGGGTGTTATAGCAAGGGTTGACCGTGTAGTAGTCGGCAATGTCGTAGCCGTCATCCCGCTGCGGAGAAGGATAGAACGGGAGCAACCAGACTGCCGTGACCCCCAGTTGCTGCAGATAATCCAGCTTGCCGATCAGTCCGCGAAAGTCACCCATGCCATCCGCATTGGAATCGGCAAAGGCCTTGATATGCAATTGGTAGATAATGGCATCCCGGTACCAGAGGGGGTTATCCTCAAGGATAGAATCTTCATGCCGCATGTGCCTGATCTCCTTGCCCGGTTCTGCCGTAGCGCTCCAGTTGGGCCCGTACCGAAGCAGACAGGTTCTGTGGCAGCATGTCCCAGCAAAAGCGCCACTCCCAGTTGCCAAAGGGGGTGCCGGGTATATTCATACGTGCCTCGCTTCCCAATCCCAAAAGATCCTGCAACGGTATAATAGCCGTAGTGGCAACCGACATAAGTGCAGCGCGGATCAGATCAGCGATGCAATCTTCTCCGGTTGTACCCAGATAGGTCTTCATCTCCCGGAGTTCCGCAACAGAACGGGTAGTAGACCAGCCTTTGGTGGTGTCGTTATCGTGGGTACCGGTATACACGACCCCGTTTTTGAGATGGTTGTGGGGAAGATCACGATCATCCAGTTTGGCGTCAAAGGCAAACTGCAGGATCTTCATGCCGGGGAAGTCATAGCGATCCCGCAGTGCAATCACCTCCGGGGTAATCACCCCCAGATCTTCGGCAATAATCGGCAGGGCCCCCAAGGCCGCTTGCACGGCATCAAAGAGCTTTTCTCCCGGTCCTTTGACCCACGCCCCATGTTCAGCTGTTTTTTCATCAGCAGGAACGTACCAGGCAGCCTCAAACCCGCGAAAGTGATCAACACGGACAACATCAAACAGCTCAAACATCGCCCGGAAGCGTGCAACCCACCACTGATAACCTTGCTGCTCCATATATTCCCAGTCATAGGCCGGATTGCCCCACAGCTGACCGCTGGCGCTGAAGTAGTCGGGAGGAACCCCGACCACAACCGTTGGCCTGCCCCTTTCATTCAGCAGAAAGAGTTCACGCTGACGCCAGACATCAACAGAGTCATATCCAACAAAGAGCGGAATATCACCGATTACGGCGATCCCCCGTTGATTAGC
>CAXNJF010000208.1:0-4335 GCA_964202585.1 Trichlorobacter sp.
CGCTCCAGGTTTTTTATCTGGCTGGAGAGACCGCTGACCGACTCTTCCATGACCTGTGTTGTTTTCAGGTTTCCGGTGGCGGTCTCTTCCATCTCTTCTGCCGCAAGAACAATCTCTTCGCTGCCTTCCGACTGAGTCACACAAGCCCTGCCGATATATTCAATCATCTTCACAATAGTCTCTGTTGATTCAGCAATCTCTGCGCCGGCTTCATTATGTGATCGTGCCTGGTCATGGACATCAAGAGCCAGCTGACGCATGCTTGAAGAGGCCTGGTTGATCACTTTGGAATCGCTGATCTGATGGTCCGATGCACGTACAATCTGTTCCACCATGGCCCCGATAGCCTCCATGGCAAGACGCATCTTTTCCCCCTGTTGGGCATGTTGTTCGGTTGCCAATGCTATTTCATTCACCTGTTCAGTTGCAATTTTAACCCCTTTGACGATCTTGAGCAAGGCCTGTCCGGAGCGCAGAGAAAGCTGTTCACCATCAACCACTGCCTTTTCGGAAAGCTCTATCGCCATTACCGCCTTGTCGGTTTCTTCCTTAACCCCGTTTACAATCTGGGCAATTTCGCGGGTAGAAGCGGTAGTGCGTCGCGCCAGCTCCTTGATCTCATGGGCCACCACGCCAAATCCCTTGCCATGCTCACCTGCCTGGGCAGCGATAATTGAGGCATTCAGCGCAAGCAGCTTCGTCTGTTCAGTCACCTCATCAATCACCTGCAGGATGGTCCCGATACTGGAGGCGTGGAATGAAAGATTGCTGATCGCCTGCTGAACCGTACGAGAAGCGCTACGAATCTGATCAATACCGCTGATGGTGCTCTCAACCGAGGCATTACCCAGTTCTGCATCCCGCAAGACATCCGCTGAAACTCTTGACGTTGTCTGGGCACTCTGTTCAATCTGTCGAACCGAACGGTCCATATCAGTAACAAGTTCGCTAGTTTTCAGGGCATTTTCCATCAGGCGCTGTACATTGCCATTGATCTCATTTTGACCGCCGACCATACGGGTGATTGAATCGCTGACCAGCTCAACCGCAGACAACAACTGCTCCACCAGCTGATTAATCTTGACCGTACTGCCGACCATCTGCTGTATTGAGCTGGCATTCAGGCAAGCTGCTCCTGAAAGTCCTACTACCGAGGAGTTGACTTCCTCCACAGACTGCCTGATCTGCCGGGCAGCTCCCTTGGTCCGCTCAGCGGAATCCTTCTGACGTTCAGCCAGCTTTACCCCCTGCGTAGCAACCGTTCCCACATTGCTGCCAATAATCCTGAGCTCGTCAACAGCAGAATGGATGCTTACGACAACACTGCCAAGACGATCAAGCATCTCGTTAAAATTACTGTTCAGCATCCCCACTTCATCGGGGGAGAGGTCTTCACCACGCACCGACAGGTTCCCTTCGGCAGCCTGATCCATAATTGAAGCCAGACGTTTTACCCGCGTTGCCAGTTTGCGTCCGGCCAGTATCAGAAAAATCGTCAGATAAAGTAATGCGTTGATGCCAAAAATAAAGTGCAGGGCATCTGCCGGTAATTTTGATGCAAAGACGCCGGTAAGCGACAACAATACACCGATAACAAGCAGCATTTTTATAAGCTGTGATCCAAATCCAAGGTTCTTGGCCATGTCATAATCCTTGAGAACTAAGGTGCGAGACAGTGTACGTTCTTCTTATACCGTAAAAAAACACTAAAACAAACGGTTCTTCCGTGTGAGTCCTTTCCTGCACAGTTCTCAGCCTTGCATTTTTAATGATCGAACCCTATAATGCCGACACTTTTTCAGGAGGATACACGTTAATGATTGAAATTAATTTCGACAAGATGGGTGGGCTGATTCCAGCCATCATCCAGGATTACGAAAATGGTGAAGTGCTGATGGTGGCCTTCATGGACAAGAAAACCCTGGATCTTACCTTGAAGGACGGCAAGACCTGGTTCTTCAGCCGCACCCGCAACAAGTACTGGATGAAGGGGGAGGAGTCAGGCAACACCCAGGATGTGATGGAAGTACTGACCGACTGTGACGCCGACACGGTGGTGATCAAGGTGAAACAAAACGGCCCGGCAGCCTGCCACACCGGTAACCGCAGCTGTTTCTATGTCAAATGGGAGGGCGGACAGTGGGTTGAACACTCAAACCCGCTTTTCAATCCTGAGGAGGTCTACAAAAAATGAGTACCGTACTACGTTTCGGCATCCCTAAAGGCAGCCTTGAAGAGGCTACCGTTGATCTGTTCAAACAGGCCGGCTGGCAGATCGGTATTTCTTCCCGCAGTTACTTCCCTACGGTGGACGATGGCGAGATGAAGTGCCACCTGATCCGCCCCCAAGAGATGGGCAAGTATGTTGAACGGGGCACCATTGATGTGGGCATTGCCGGTCGTGACTGGATTCGGGAGAACGATTCCAATGTGGTTGAGGTCTGCGAGATGGTCTACTCCAAGGTCTCACGCCGCCCGGTGCGCTGGGTACTGGTGGTGGCCCAGGATTCTCCGGTACAAAAACCGGAAGACCTGCAAGGGGCTACCATCTCCACCGAACTGGTGGAGTTTACCAAGCGGTACTTCAAGGAACGTAATATCCAGGTGAACGTGGAGTTTTCCTGGGGAGCGACAGAGGCCAAAGTGGTTGACGGTCTCTGCGACGCGATTGTGGAAGTCACCGAAACCGGCTCCACCATCCGGGCCAACAACCTGCGGATTGTCTGCGATCTGATGGAATCAGTGCCGGTCATGGTGGCCAACAAGACCGCCTGGGAAGACCCCTGGAAACGGGGCAAGATCGAGCAGATTTCAACCCTGCTTAATTCTGCACTGAGGGCGGAAGGGATGGTTGGACTCAAGCTGAATGCTCCGGCAGAAAAAGTAGATGCGATTACCGGCATTCTGCCCAGCCAGAAGGCCCCCACCGTTGCCCACCTCTACAAATCAGACTGGGTCTCCATTGAAAGCATCCTGCCGGAAAAGGAAGTCCGCCGGATCATACCGGAGCTGCTGCGTCTGGGGGCCGAGGGAATTATTGAATATCCGCTCAGCAAGATTATTTGATGCTTACCTACAGGATTACCACTGATGACCACTGCCGTCGGCTGGAAAGTTTTTTGCAACGTCTCCTGCCAACGGCTTTGCCGGCCTACTGCCGCAAACTGATCAAATCAGGCGCCTGCACTCTGAACAAGGTAAAATCTTTACCTGATATCCTGCTCTCGGCTGGCGACATCATCAGTCTGAAGGAAAGCGGACAGGTCATGGAGCAGCTGAACAGACCGCTTCCCCCGATTGATCTGCTCTGGCAGGATGACCGTCTGCTGGCGCTGAACAAGCCGGCCGGTCTGGCCATGCACCCCGCTGCCGAGGTGGATGAAAATCTGGCAGATATTGCCTCAGCCTGGCTGGAAAAACGTTCCAATCATCCGGTGCGGGCCTATCCGGTCAACCGGCTGGATCGCGGAACGTCCGGTGTTGTACTTTTGGCGACCAGCTCATCCAGTGCAGGCATACTGGGAAGGCAGGTCAAGGAAGAGGGGCTGGACAAGATCTATCTGACTGTAGTGGAAGGGATTCTGGAAGGCGACGGTGAAATTAACCAGCCGCTGGACGGCAAGGAATCCATCAGTCGTTACCGTTGCTTGTCTGTTGGAGAGAACTGCTCGTTTCTGATGGTTGAACCGGTTACTGGCCGCACCCACCAGATCAGGCGACACCTCTCGTCAATCGGCCATCCGGTGGTGGGAGACAAACGGTACGATGCACAACCACTGCCTACCCTGCCGGGCATCGCCCTGCACTCATTCCGTACCACCCTGCAGCATCCCACGCCTGATACGCAGCTAACGGTCTGCGCGCCACTGCCAAAGGAGCTGCTGGATCTGATGTGTACCTGCTGCGGAGTGGAAGAGCAGGAGCTGCTGGCAATCATACTGGACTCAAAGTCATTGACATATTCCGATTTTAGCATCATAAATGACACGTTTAATCATCGGAAAGTCTTAGCTATTCAACACACCTTGTCTCGTTTACATCAAGCATGAAATTGGAGCCATGTTCCTTGAAATATCGCAGTGCTTCGGACGTAGTAACCTTGCTTTCTAAAGATTGAAAGGCTGCTTTATCGGGTTTTCCGGCAAGGTAGTTGTGACCGTTGTCATTCGCTTTTGCAATTTAGATAAGACCCATATCAGAGGAAGCATATCAACTTGAAAGCCAAATGGAATAATATCGTAGTCTGAACGGTGCCCTGGTTGGAATTCGCAGATAGCAAGTCTAAACATCATGGAGGGTGTTGGTATGAAAACAGAGAAATTCAGGAACGTAACA
>CAXNJF010000209.1:0-4331 GCA_964202585.1 Trichlorobacter sp.
GAAGTTGCTGCATGGGAAAAAGAGCGTAACAACAGCACCAACAAAATTAACTGGCAGTTCACCACATCGGATGCCAGAATCAAACTCAAGAGACTTTACCCGAAGTTATAAAAGTTACATGGTACTAGTGACACCACAGTCAAAGGAACAGTTTACAGACATCAGGCAGCGTAACAATATTACAACTGCTGACTTGTTTAGCCGGATGATTGACGCATACCAGAAACAGGGTGTACCCATATTACAGGAAGATCATACCGCCACTGGTAACGAGCCATTGCAGAAAGATCGTCTTGCACAACTTGTTACTGATACCACTGCTGCAATCAATTTGGACATGCCCATACCAGAACGCAACGCCTATGCTGTTGAACTCCTGAACGCTTATGGAGGCAATAAGAAGATCGCCATGGTTGCCTTAAGAACGAGGCTTCAGCAACAGTGTCCAGGCTTTACCAGCGCAAACAAGCGCAAGGACTACACTGGCGAACTGGCAGCGGCTATGCTGTTTTATGGTGGTGTATGCCTGAATCCGTTTTGGTCACTGGACGCAATCGCCTTTATCATGGCGGCCAGTGTCTTTTACCAAAACGAGATGAAGCTGCTGGAGGGTCGGCCAGCAGCAACAACTCCCCCCAAGAGTGCCCTTACCCCCTTTGGGAGTTACTGTTCGGGGGGGATGCCGGGGTTGGGGGGTGTCCAGAGGGGGGAAGGGACGGCGGGGGGTGTTGGCATAGCCTGTGCCGTGCTCCCTACTGACCGGGTTCAATCCTTTGATCTTGATTACTGACAGGATTGATTGTGCATTTTTGGATGCACATAATCAGATTGTCTCTGCGAGCAAGACGGGGGTGTATCCGTTTTGCGGAGCGTCTTTCCTGCTTGAGGGCGAAATACGCCGCCAGCAAGAGACGTGAACGGGGCAGTGTCCGGGCGCGACGCTTGTCCAGTGGTGTGTTGCGCTTACCTTTAGTCCTGCAAGGTGTAGTCTCATCGCACTTTGCGGGACGGTGTAGGTTTGGTGAGCATGACGCTGCTGGAATGAAACGGAGATCGTCCCGGTTGCGCGGTCGTATGTGCTGCCGGGCGGCGTAGTGGAATGGAACGCGGTGTGATGCGAATGCCTTTATTCAATCACCTGAAAACATACCGATGATGCAGATAACATGCGGGCTGGAAGGTTTTTTAACAGTCTCAATTTAGGAAGAAAATAGGGAGTATTGAGCCCGCGCAAAAGTCTTTATTGCGGGCGAATATACGAACCGGAACAGCAACCATGCTGCCCTCTGCTAGTTTCACTTTTGGCAAATAGGTCACTCAAAAGGTCACTCAAACAAAAAGAGGCTACAGCTCACGTCTGTAACCCCTTGTTATTATGGCGTCCCCGAGACGATTCGAACGTCCGACCCCTTCCTTAGGAGGGAAGTGCTCTATCCTGCTGAGCTACGGGGACAATGATATTCCTTTTATCAGAACTGCATCAGAGAGTAAACCTTTCCTTCAGGCAGTTTTTTGCGGCCTTCAAGAAAATTCAGTTCGGTCATAAAGCAGCATTCAACAATGTCACCCTGCATCTGGGTGACCATGTCAACCACGGCCGCCATGGTACCGCCGGTTGCCAGCAAGTCATCGGCAATCAGGATTTTTTCTCCTGGCTTGATGGCGTCCCTGTGAATTTCAAGGGTGTCAGTGCCGTATTCCAGTTCGTAGGTTTTACTGAAAATCTCGGAGGGGAGTTTACCCGGTTTTCTTACCAGTACGACACCTGCCCCCAGACGGTACGCAAGAGCGGCACCGATCAAAAAACCACGCGCCTCAACTCCCACTACCTTGTCAATCCGCTGGCCGATATAGCGGTTTGCGATCATATCAATCATGCGGGCAAAGGATTTGGCATCCTGCAGCAGCGTGGTTATGTCTTTGAAAATAATTCCTTTTTTGGGAAAATCAGGGATATCTCGAATAGTAAGTTTCAGATCGTCCACGGGCAAGTGCTCCTTTATTTAGCTGATTTAGTAAACTGTATAAGCTTTTCTATGGTTTTTGCTTCAATCTGCCGGATTCTCTCGCGGGTGACGCCGAAACTCTGGCCGATGGTATCCAGTGTCTGCGGATCTTGATCATCAAGGCCAAAACGGAGCCCGAGAATCTTCCGTTCGCTCTCGCTCAGCTTGTCAAAATGCTCGGCAATCAGTTCATAGCGGTTGATGTTTTCCAACAGTTCAGCAGGCGAAATCGTGGTGGAATCTTCAATGGTATCCACCAGAAAAAAATCGTTCCCGTCACCGATCGGGGTGTCCATAGAGCAGGTACGCTTGAGCAGGACCATCAGTTTACGGATTTGCGCCGGCTTGATCTGCATGGCGTCTGCCAATTCCTGGACCGATGGTTCTCTGTGCAGCTCCTGGGAAAGCTGCCGTGAACACTTGAACATACGACTTATATCGTCAGCAACATGCACCGGAAGCCGTATGGTGCGTGACTGGTTAACCAAGGCACGTTCAATCGACTGCCGGATCCACCAGGTGGCGTAGGTAGAGAAACGGCACTCCTTGGCCAGTGAAAATCGCTCCACCGCCTTCATCAGTCCCAGATTGCCTTCTTCAATCAGATCAAGGAAAGGCAGGCCACGATTCAGGTAGCGCTTGGCAATCTTGACCACCAGTCGCAGGTTCGCCTCAATCATCTTGTTGCGGGAAGCCATGTCCCCCTGTTCCACCTTGCGGGCCAGTTCCTTTTCAGCATCGGCAGTCAGTAACGGGGTTCGCTGGATATCACGCAGGTAAATCTTGACCGGATCGTCCAGTGGAATCTGTTCAACCAGGGCAGGCAGGTCATCAGCTTCAAGCTCTGGATCATCATCGGCTTCAGTGGCTGCAACAAAGTCAATCGGCGGCTCCAGATCATCGTCCAGACCTGGCAGGTTCAAAACAGGTTCCTGAAGGGGTGTTTCCAGCAGCATGAAAGCTCCTTAGCTGTTGATCTGCCAGCCTTGCTGGCCAATCAGGGGAACAAAGCGGCAACCGATACCGGTTTCACGGGTCAGGGTTCCATCGTTTTCTTTGCGAATGAGCAACAGGGTCTGACTCGCTTCATCACCAACCGGTATGACCAGCCGCCCACCAGGTGCCAGCTGATCTGCCAGTGTTTCTGGCACAGCAGGCGCTCCCGCAGTGACAAGAATGGCATCAAAGGGGCCTTCTTCCGGCCAGCCAAGGGTGCCGTCACCAATCTTGATATTAACGTTCAGCAGGTGCAGGGAATCAAGGACTTTCCGGGCCTGCATGGCCAGGGGGCGAATCCGTTCAATGGTCCAGACCCGCCTGACCAGACTGGCCAGGATGGCGGTCTGATAGCCGGAACCGGTGCCGATTTCAAGCACATGGTCGTTAGCGCCCAGTTCCAGCAGATCAGTCATCAAGGCGACGATGTATGGTTGGGAAATGGTCTGTTTCTCACCGATCGGCAGCGGACCATCGCTGTACGCTTGCATAGCCATGGCCTCCTGTACAAACAGATGACGCGGAACCTTGTAAAAAACCTCCAGCAAACGCGGATTGGTTATGCCGCGGTTGATGATCTGTTCCTGTACCATCCGTTTGCGGGCGATCTCAAAGTTTACCAACATGGTTCCCCTGGCTGAAAAGAATGCCGCGCACAATAGCAGAATCGCCTGATTCTGTCCAGCATCAGACGAGTTGCCACCCCTTCAGGGCCTCCATTGCACGATAATTGGTCAAATCAAGATGCAGTGGCGTAAGTGAGGAATGCCCCTTGCCGACCGCGTTAAA
Organism: Trichlorobacter sp.; assembly: GCA_964202585.1. Taxonomy (GTDB): domain Bacteria; phylum Desulfobacterota; class Desulfuromonadia; order Geobacterales; family Pseudopelobacteraceae; genus Trichlorobacter. Next base: position 3,792 of record CAXNJF010000209.1, read on the forward strand.
ATCAGTCCCTTCGTCATCGATAAAACTTGGCTCTTCGCTGCCGATCCAGTAGTACTTGCGCCCTCTTGGGTCAGTTTTATCAACGATTTTACCCACAAAGGAACGTTTACCCTGTCGGGTAATCAACGGTGGCTTTATCTCTGAAAAAGGAAGGTTCGGCACATTCAGATTCAAAAAAGTGTCTGCAGGCAGCCCGTTGCAGATCAGCTCACGGGCCACCTGCACCGCGACCCTGGCTGCATCGGAAAAATGATCCGTTGGCCCATAGTGGGCCAGTGAGACGGCCAGGGCCGGAATTCCCATCAGGGTGGCCTCCATGGCGGCGGCCACGGTGCCGGAATAGGTAACGTCATCCCCCATGTTGCCGCCATGGTTAATGCCGGATACCACCAGATCAGGCGGAACGGAGAGCAGACTGTGAATCCCCATGTTGACGCAGTCGGTGGGGGTTCCATCCACGGCAAACCAGCCATCCCGCAGTTCAAAGACCCGCAACGGGGAATGCAGGGTCAGGGAATGCCCGGCTGCACTGCGCTCCCG
>CAXNJF010000210.1:0-4328 GCA_964202585.1 Trichlorobacter sp.
GGCGCAACCACGAATCAACCAGGGGATTAAACGACGAACCGGGAAAGATGTACTCAATAGCGGACGGAACATCGTCTGATTGTACGGGCTTTGATCTGAACGTCAAGCAGGAATTGTCGTGTTGAGTTACATTTGTTTAATTTTTTACTGTAAAACAGACATACTGTCTGCTATCACTCTTCCAAGATTCCATTCAGAGGTTACCCCGTCATGTCTGATCCATCATTTGGCGCTGCCTGCAAACATCCCGGAACAGTCGCTGCTTTAAAAAAACAGATGGCGTCGTCACGGCGCGACCTGCAGCTCCCTTACCCGGAAACAATCAACCTGCCTTTTAACCGTCAGGCGTTGCCGGATGGCTTTGTCCTGCACCCTGCCCCTCAACAAGCATCTGATGCCGACGGAGTCTGGGTGCTGCTGCAGGGAGGCTCGGTTTTGATGCGGGAAACCGGTGATCTGCTGATGTTGCCTGAAGGCTCCTGCCCTGACGGGCTTGAGCTCAAGCAACCACCGCTTTCATTTGCCTCGCTGCAGGGACGCCCGGTACGGGTAGCTTCTATCCCATCCGGCCTGCAGATTCCGGCAGGTCTGGTAGCTGAACCGTTTAATGCCTTTCAAGAACGGATAGCCCCAGACCTGATGACCATTGCCGGTTGTGGCAAACAACTTTTGCACTGGCAACGGATGAGCCGCTTCTGTTCCTACTGCAGCGGAACTCTGGAGCAGTTAACAGAAAGTTGGGGAAAGAAATGCAGTGACTGCGGAAACGAACATTACCCCCATATCCACCCCTGTGCCATTGTGCTGATTCGCCGTGATGACCAACTGCTACTGATCCACAAGCCGGAATGGCCTGTCGGTCGCTATAGCCTGGTAGCAGGTTTTCTGGACGTGGGAGAGTCGCTGGAAGAGTGTGCGATCCGCGAAGCGATGGAGGAAACCGGAGTAACGATCAAAAATGTGCGCTATGTGGCCAGCCAGTCCTGGCCGTTTCCCTCACAGGTAATGGTAGGGTTTGTAGCTGACTACGCATCAGGCGATGTAAGGGTGGACGGCAAGGAGATTGATGATGCCCGCTGGTTTACTATCGGCTCGCTGCCGTCACTCCCTGCCAGCCGCAGCATTGCCCGCTTTCTGATCGATACCTGTGGAGGCGATTGAGCAGAGACTATGTTTCATCTGCCTCAAACCGGTTGCGACCAAGTTGCTTGGCACGGTACAGGGCCTGATCAGCCCGTTTGACCAGGTCATCAGCAGCATCACCGACAAGAAACGCAGCAACACCGATACTGATGGTTACCTTACCGCATTGAGGATCGTACAACTTCTCCCTGACAGCCACCAGCAACTTGTCAGCCAACATACGGACCTCGCTTAAACCGGTCTCTGGGCAGAGGATCAAAAATTCATCGCCGCCGGAACGTCCCAACAGATCACTTGCCCGCAACACGCTTCCCAGCAGTTTAACCAGGACGGCCAGCACCCGGTCTCCGGCATCATGCCCGCTGTTATCGTTCACATCCTTGAAGTGATCAATATCAATCATCAAAACAGAAAGTTCCCGACCGTGGCGCTGGGCCCGGCTTATCTCAATAGTCAGGGTATCGTAGAAACGACGACGGTTTGCCGTACCGGTCAGGGGATCAGTATCGGCCAACTGCTGCAGTTGCTGCTCCAGCTGCCGACGCTCGGTAATGTCAATTGAATATTCAATGCAGCGCGTTATGGTGCCATGTTCGTCCTGAATCGGGTATGCATGTACCTCAACAATCCGCTCCTCACCATCAATTGAGCTATGTTTATGTTCAACCACGGCTAAACTTCCGGTCTCCAGCACTTGTTGCACCGGACAAGGATGTTCTGAACTGCCGCACGGATGGGCGCTGCCATGACTCAAGGCATGGCAGGTCATCCCCACGATGCTACTCTGTCCCTGAGCAGCCAGACTATTAGCCACCTGAATCTGAAAAGTCCCTGTATCAATAATGTGAAACGGATAGGGTAACGCATCAATGGCTTGATGAAACAAGCGATTCAAAGCCTTCATAGCACTGTTGCGCCGGTACAGGCTGACAATATAAAGGCCTCCTAAGAGTGCCAGTAAAGAAGCACAATACGCCGCAAGTATATAGGCTTCCTTTAAAGACTGAAGATTGGGATCGCGGTTCAACTGCAACAGGTAGGCCTCAGGACTGCCCTCAATATTCGCCAGGGGCATCAGATAGACCGATAAAGTGTCATCATCAATATTTGCAGACAACGCAATCGGACGGTTGCCAGACAACGCTTTTTCAAATTGTGATTTCAGTTTTGCAGCGACCTGATGGATCTCAAAGGATGAAAGATGATCCGCATGGGAATCTTCACTGATAGAAGCCTGCAACAAGCTGTTGCTGAACGGACTTGGTACCATGCCTGACTGCACATTGGAAAACAGACGCTGCGTGGTCAGATCAGACTTGATCAGAAGCATGTATTCGCCTGGAAAACGGCGCCTGAGCTGGTTAGTAAAACTGTCAAACGAAATACTGGTCTCGACCGTACCAAGAAAATCATCTGCTTTAAAGAGTGGAAAAACAAATCTGAAGCCGCCTTCATGCCGCCCCACTTCAAATCCGCTGATGTAGCTACGCTGTTTGTTGGCGACAACCAGGGCAGGCCGGACAGATGCAAGGTTATCGCCAAAGACCGCGGGCCGGTGCATCCTCAGAAAACTTGTCAAATCAGGGAGATGGTAGTGGATCTGATTGAGGTGGTTCTGCAACAGCCCCTGGTAGGAAGGCAGCATCAGCGCATGCAGCTGCTGCCGAAGCCGGGCCTGTTGTTGCGGGTCGCTCTTTGCTGCCTGCTGCATCAGGTTGATGATAGCAGGCTTGTTAATGGTTTCGTTATAAACCGCCTTTGAAAACAGTTCATAGGTTTCAAGCACAGACCGGTAGCTGCGTACCATCTCGTTGTAGCCGGTAGTGAGAAAGGCATCGCGCCGGGTCTGATAGAGATACCTGATGGTAGCCAGAGCCACCAGTTCAAGCAGCACAACAAACAGGATACCAAACAGCAATCCTGATCGCTTCACCGGGCCCCCCTTGTGCCTGAGTACCTATCAATCAACGGGTTAACAACTCCATCAGTTGATACCCTTCAGCCAGAACCAACCCGGTTGACTTTGCCTGAGCCTCATCGTAAGAAGCAGCTCCGTTACTCTTCTGCTGTCCGTGACGATAGACAATGAACGGCACCGGGTCACTGGTATGGGTCATCTTTTTTACCGGGGTCGGGTGATCAGGACAGCAGAGAATCCGCAGATCATCAAAACGATCCGCACCGGCCAGCACTGTCCCCACCACCAGCTGGTCAAAATCCTCAATCGCCTTGATCTTGTGCTGCAGATTGCCACTGTGGGAAGCCTCATCCGGCGCTTCAACATGGACATACACAAAATCCATCCGCTCCAGCGCCGCCAGGGCAGCCTCGGCCTTGCCTTTGTAGTTGGTATCAATGTATCCGGTAGCGCCGGGAACGTTGATCACCTCAAGCCCTGCACAAAGTCCGATCCCCTTCATCAGATCCACCGCAGAGATCACCGCGCCGGAAAGACCAAACTTCTCCTGGTACGGCTGCAGTACCGGTGATTTACCGTGTCCCCAGAGCCAGATTGAGGTGGCTGGCAGGTCATCACGTTCTTTACGCTGCTTGTTGACCGGATGATCATGCAACACCATCTGGGAAGAGTTCATCAGTTGAATCAATTCGTCAGCGCCGTCCCCTTTAGGCAGATACTCAAGCACCTTTTTACCGCTGATATCGTGGGGAGGGGTGGCGGTCATGGCGTCCTTGCCATTGCGCCAGACCAGCAGATGACGATAACCCACTCCAGCGTGGAATTCAAACCGGTCATCCCCCAGCTCTTCCTGCAGGGTAGCGATCAGCTGATGGGAATCATTACTGCCGATATGGCCAGCTGAGAAATCCTCCATATAAATCTTGCCGTTCTGGGGAGTGAGGGTCACCAGATTCATCCTGAAGGCAACATCGTGGGGACCAAGTTCAACCCCCATGCTGATCGCTTCCAGCGGCGAACGGCCGGTGTAGCAGGTGCGGGGGTCATACCCGAACACCGAGAGGTTGGCAACATCACTGCCCGGTGGAAGCCCGTCCGGCACGGTGTGTGCCAAACCGACCTGTCCGGCCTGGGCCATTTTGTCCATGTTGGGGGTCTGCGCTGCCTGTAGCGGGGTCTTGCCGTCTAAATCTGCACAGGGCTCATCGGACATGCCGTCGCCCAGAAGGACTATGATCTTCATACCAACCTTTCGTACACGTAAAAT
>CAXNJF010000211.1:0-4304 GCA_964202585.1 Trichlorobacter sp.
TCAGTGATGATATTTTCTCTGCAATTACCGTTAAGGCCAGCATCAACGCCCGTGATGTTATCGGCGGCACAGCCAGTAACAGGGTAGAGGATGAGATCCGCCGTTGCAGGGAAGGTAAATAGGGATGACAGTACAGCGTACCACTATTCTGTTGATATCTGCATTGTTACTGGCATCAGGTTGTGGCAAAAAAGGGCCGATGCTCTATCCTGACCAGCTGATTGCACAGCCGCCACAACAAATAGCCATAGAACAAAAGGGATCTTCCCTGCGGCTATCCTTTGACCTGCCAACCCGTGATTTGGCCGGTAGGAAACTTGAAGACCTTGAGGCGGTGCAAATTGCCCGGCGCGTCTACCGGGATAATGATTGTGTCAGCTGTCAGGATCAGTTTGTTGAGCTGCAAAAAATTGATCTCGTTTTTCCGGCGCCAGCCCAGCGTTTGGGTAACCGGATTGTCTGGACTGATAGCGATATCCGTAACGGCGAGCGGTATCAGTATCGCTTGAAAATGGTGCAAAAAGGAGGTGTGGCTGGTGGTGCGGCCACTTCGGCGCTTGTCGGAATTCAGCCAGCGCCTCCATCACCTGTTGTCAAAGCCCGCGCTGCCTTTGGAGGCTTGATTATTATTGAGCTTGAAGGAAAACCACAGCAGGATTCAAGTCAGGCTGGCTACCGTCTCTATCGTGCTGACGGAACGTCGCCGATTCAGCCGCTTGCAACTTTGGCTGCCGGAACCAGCCGGTATGAGGATCAGACGGTGCAGCACGGAGTTGTCTATCGTTATGGCGCCAGGATGGTGGTGAAGCGAGGGGATGGCGTGATTGCAGAGAGTGAATCCTCGGAACTGGTTTCAATCAGTGTGGTTGATGACCCAAAATAATGAACCGATTCATTTACTGAAAAGAGAAAAGGCGACCGGATTCCGGTCGCCTTTTCCGTGTGCTTGTTAAATAACGTGACGAAAATTACTTCGCAACAGTCTCCAGAGCTTTAACGGCGATATCCTTGTAGGGGTTCGCGTACAGGATGATCAGGGAGACAACCAGAGCGTAAATAGCCAGGGACTCGATCATGGCCAGACCGATCATCATGGTGGTCAGAATCTTGCCGGATGCGCCGGGGTTACGGGAAACGCCTTCAACAGCGCGGCTTACTGCAAAGCCTTGACCAAGACCGGTGCCGATGGTGCCCAGTGCCATACCGATGCCTGCTGCCAGAATACACATACTGAAAAAACTCATTTGTACTACCTCCGTGTGGTGTATGCTCCTAAACAGTATAGGAGTGAATCATAACGTTAGTTTAGTGTGCTTCCTCAAGGGAACCGTGAATGTAGATCATAGCCAGCAGCATGAAGACGAATGCCTGGATAAAAGAGACCAGAACGCCCATTAACATCATCGGCAGAGGCACCAGAAAAGGAGCCAGGCCAAAGAAAATCATCAGCACAAGTTCGTGTCCGTTCATGTTGCCGAAAAGACGCAGTGTAAGAGAAACAGGACGTGATAAGTGACCGATCACTTCAATAAAGAACATGACGGGAGCCAGCCACCAGATCGGTCCCAGGAAATGCTTGAGATAATGAAAGCCATGCTGTTTGAGGCCGACGATGTGTGTTGAAAGGAATACGATCACGGCACAAGCAGCAGTGGTATTGATATTGGCCGTCGGCGGATAGAAGCCGGGAATCAGGCCGATCAGGTTCGAAACCAGGATGAATATCGCCAACGTGGCTATCAGCGGAAAGTAAGAACGACCATGTGGCCCCATGGTCTCTACAACCATGTTTTCAACGCCGTCAATCACAACTTCCATAAAGTTCTGAATCCCGCTGGGAACCATTTTCATACTACCGGTAGCCAGCTTGGAGAGTGCAAAAAGGAGTATAATCACCAGCCAGGTGTAAACAATAGCATTGGCAGCCTCACCACCTATATGCAAAAGTGCCTGGAGCTTGCTACTGATGAATTGAAGGAATAACAGGGGGTGAACCATGGTCAATCTCCTTTATGTTGAATCGCAAAGTAGACAGTACAGAGCACAATCATCATCACAACAACTGAAAGCCCTAGCAGCAGGCCGGTTATAGAAAACAGGCCGGAGGTAAGGATGAAATACAAAAAAACAGCTGTAATCGTTAAGCGCAGCAGATAGCGAACCGACGCATAGGCTGTTGGCCGGTTCAGCTGAAGGCCGAGCACCCGCTGCATTATGTTGCGCTGCCAGATAAAATTGATTGTCGCTATGCCGGATCCAGCGACTATTCCCAGCCCGGTTTTCCAACTAAACAGAGCAAATCCTGCCAGTGCCATAATGGCTGATAGCAAAATGCTGCCGATAACAACCGTACTGAGGAGATTATCCTCGTTGATCCGGATCATGGTCCAGTTTACTGATCTCGCGACGGGTAATGACATAGACATTTTTAAATCCGGCAGCGATGCCAATCAGGGTGAAAATCCAGAAAAACCAAGGTTTGGTATCAAGCCAGCGATCCATGGCAAGGCCAAACCAGACACCGATTCCAATAGCCAGCGCCACTGAAATCCCCATGCTTGAAACCATAGCCAGATTGCGAAAAAGATCACGGAAATCGCTCACTTCTCACCCCGGCAATCAATAATTGTATACAAAAACCTGTTTCTAATACCATAGAGCATCAAGGGCTGTCAACCTTCAATCATGAATCAGATGAATCAGGCAATCAGTTGAAAGCATTTACTGGCGGCAGCTATCGTTGCATCAATATCCTGACTACTGTGGGATGCCGACATAAAAGCTGTCTCAAACTGGGATGGAGCGAGATAGATCCCTTCATTCAGCATGGCCAGAAAATAGCGGGCAAAAGCCCTGGTGTCGCAGGCAGAGGCAGAAGGCCAGTCGTAGACTTCGTTGGGAGTGAAGAAGGTACAGAACATGCTGCCAACACGGGTTGAGTAAATCGGATAGCCAGCTTCCCGGGCTGCCTGAGAGATGCCCTCGGAAAGTTGACGGCTCTTGTCTTCAAGCGAAGAATAAAAATCATCCTGCTGTAAAAGTTTAAGCGTCTCTATCCCTGCGGTCATGGCAAGGGGATTGCCGGATAACGTGCCTGCCTGGTACACACCGCCGGATGGCGACAGCTTTTCCATAATATCTCGTTTTCCGCCAAAAGCCCCCACCGGCAGACCACCACCTATGATTTTCCCCAGCGTTGTCATATCGGGAGTGACGCCATACAGCGATTGTGCGCCGCCGTAGGCAACCCTGAAACCGGACATTACCTCGTCAAAAATCAGTATAATTCCCCTGTTGGTACAGATTTCACGAAGCCCTTCAAGAAAACCGGGTCGTGGTACAACCGTTCCCATGTTACCGGCAACCGGTTCAAGGATAATGCACGCTATTTGATCTTTGTTTTCGTCAATCAGTTTTTTGACGGACTCCAGGGAATTGTATTCGGCGGTAAGGGTATGTTTTGCAAAATCGGCAGGAACACCGGGGGAATCCGGCACGCCAAAGGTTGCAGCGCCAGAGCCTGCCTTAACCAACAGGGAATCCGCATGACCGTGGTAGCAGCCGGAAAATTTGAGAATTTTATCACGACCGGTGTAACCGCGTGCGAGGCGGATGGCACTCATGGTTGCTTCTGTGCCAGAGCTGACCATGCGAACCATCTCTATGGAGGGGACAGCATCAATGACCATTTGAGCCAGAGTTATTTCAAGTTCGGTGGGGGCGCCGAAACTGGAGCCGTTTTCCATGCACTGCTTTACAGCGGATACAACCGTCGGGTAGCAATGGCCGAGGATCATTGGACCCCATGAGCCGACATAATCTATGTAGCTGTTCCCATCTTCGTCAACTATATGAGGGCCGGACGCTTTTTTGATAAACAGCGGATCAGCGCCAACGGATTTAAAGGCTCTGACCGGGCTGTTGACACCACCGGGTATAAGTTGGCGGGCCTGATTAAAAAGTTTGTGGGAGCGGGTATGGTTCATGGGGGCTCTATCTCCTTTGCAATGATGTCCGGAAAGCTTTGTACCTGCAGGGGGCGCCAATTGTCAATTGCAGTTCAGTATCTGTCTGATATCAGGCAATTTTAGTCGTACAAATGTGTGATGTATAAATATAGTCATTTAATATCATGTAGTTGTGAGATTTATGGTAAAAAATTAATGCTATTTTTAAAAAAACTAAAAAGGGCTTGACAATCTACACATAAATGCAATAGGTTTACTGCGTTTTGTATACAGTATACGTCTAACGTATTGAAAGAACGGATTGGGGAGGAAATAGAGAATGCTCGGTACCTATCT
>CAXNJF010000212.1:0-4298 GCA_964202585.1 Trichlorobacter sp.
GTGTGGTCAAAAGCGTGTTTGAGGATGCCTACAACTACATGAAGTCCGGCCAGTTGCTGCGTCAGGTGATTAACAAGATCAGCGGCGTTGATTTTAACGACCTGGCCGAGCGCAAGCACTTTGGCGACATCTACGAGCAGTTGCTGAACGATCTGCAGAGCGCCGGTAATGCAGGCGAGTATTACACCCCCCGTGCCGTGACCGCCTTTATGGTTGACCGGATTGATCCAAAGCCCGGCGAGATCCTGTTTGACCCCTCCTGCGGCACCGGCGGCTTTCTTACCTGCTCAATCCGTCACATGCGGGATCGTTATGTAAAAAAGATAGAGGATGAACAGGCCATGCAGGCAGGATTGCGGGCGGTGGAAAAGAAGCAGCTGCCCCACATGCTCTGCGTTACCAACATGCTGCTGCACGGCATTGAAGACCCCAGCTTTGTCCGCCACGACAACACCCTGGCACGTCCCTACATCAGTTACGGCAAGGATGACCGGGTAGATCTCATCCTCACCAATCCCCCCTTTGGAGGACGTGAGGAAGACGGCATAGAATCCAACTTTCCCGCCCACTTCCGCACCAAAGAAACCGCCGACCTGTTTCTGGCGCTGTTTATCCGTCTGTTAAAGAAAGGTGGCCGTGCTGCAATCGTTCTGCCGGACGGCTCACTGTTTGGTGAAGGGGTCAAGACCCGCCTGAAAGAGCACCTGCTGGAAGAATGCAACCTGCACACGGTTGTGCGCCTGCCCAACAGCGTGTTCAAGCCCTACGCCAGCATCGGCACCAACCTGCTGTTCTTTGAAAAAGGGGAGCCGACCAGGGAGGTCTGGTTCTTTGAGCACCGTGTGCCAGAGGGACAAAAAGCCTATTCAATGACCAGACCGATCAGGGTAGAGCACCTGCAAGGCTGTGTTGACTGGTGGGGCGGGGCAGAAAGGGAAGGACGGCAGGAAACCGAACAGGCCTGGAAGGTAACCATTGATGAGATCAAGACACGGGGCTACAACCTTGATTTTAAAAATCCCCACACCGTGGCCGATGACCACGGCAACCCGGAAGAATTGCTGACACTGCTGAAAGAGAGTGAACAAAAGACCGCACAGCTGCGTGACCAGTTAAAGGCTATTCTGGGGGAGGCACTGCTGCGATGAGTTTTTTCTTGACGAATGATCGGGTGGGTGGCAGGATTATCTCAACAATACCTCCCACGCCTCTTAACAATGCGCACCAGGGGGGTTTCTCGTTTCTGGCTCTTTTTGATGGGATTGCGGGTGAAGCATGAATAAGCCTGCCAAGACCTATCAGGAACAGCTGAATATCTTCAAAAGCCGTGGTTTGGTTGTAGCTGACGAACCATTTGCCATCCACTGCCTGGAACACCACAACTATTACCGCCTCTCTGCCTATCGCTTCCCCTTTACGGTTTCCGGCAATCCCAATCAGTTCAAGCTTGGCACCACCTTCCAGCAGTTGTGGGATCTGTACTGTTTTGACCGCACCCTGCGGCAACTGGTGCTTGAGGCCTGCAAGCGGGTAGAGATCTCCGTGCGTTCGCGCTGGGCGTATGAAACAGGACATCAGCTTGACCCGCTGGCCTATCTTGAAAGTCGGAACTTCAAAAATCCGGTGTTGCATGCCCGTGCCATTACTAATCTTGATGATGAAATGAAGCGCAGTCGCGAAGATTTTATCATTCACCACCAGACCACGCTCGGTATGCCCTGGCCCCCTGTCTGGGTAGCGATTGAAGTAGCGTCATTTGGCACCATATCAAACCTTGTCAGCCAGCTTGTCTCGCCGCATATTCGGCAAACCATCGCCAGCACCTATCAACTTGATGAAAAAACCTTCTGCTCTCTCTTTCACCACCTTAGTGTGCTGCGTAATACCGCCGCCCACCATAGTCGGCTCTGGAACCGCAAGCTTGCCGTAACCTTTCAATTGCCTCGCAAGAAACCAGCCTATCTCTGGGCTAACTTCTGTAATGATCCACTGCATGGTGCTGGTAAAGAACGTAAGCTCTACAACTCACTGGTGCTGCTTATCCATCTGATGCAGGTGATAGAACCGGCTACCCACTGGCCGCAACGCCTGATGGGTTTGATGCAGACGCTTACCCCGGCATTGATAAAGGATATGGGTTTTCCTTCTGATTGGCAGCAACGTCCGATCTGGCAGGAGCTTGCCACTACTGGAGGTACGCCATGAATCGGGAACTGCTGCTGCAGCATTTTGACCGGATCAGCGAAGCACCGGAAGCTATTCCGCGCCTGCGGAGGTTTATTCTTGATCTGGCGGTGCGGGGCAAGCTAGTGGAGCAGGATTCCGCTGATGAACCGGCTAGCGAGCTGTTGAAGCGGATACAGGCGGAGAAAGAAAGGCTTGGTTTCACGCAACGACGCAACGACGCAAAGAAAGGCAAAAACGGGGGTGATTCTCGTTGCGACGTTGCGGCGTTGCGTGAGACAGCCTTTGATCTGCCGGTTGGCTGGGAGTGGGTGAGGCTTGGAGAAATCTGTTCAAAAACAGGTTCTGGAAGTACTCCAAGAGGTGGCAAAGACGCTTATTTGAAGGCTGGCGTACCATTCTTGCGCTCTCAGAACGTATATGACGACGGTCTCAGGTTACATGGTGTTGCGTATATTTCAGATGAAACACATAAACAGATGCAAGGAACGGCTGTTTTGCCAGACGATTTGTTGCTAAATATTACAGGCGGATCAATTGGCCGATGCGCTCACGTCTCAAAGGCTTTTACCACAGGAAACATAAACCAGCATGTAGCTATTTTGCGTCTTGCGCTGGTTGAATTATCTGCTTTTACGCACACAACTGTTTTGTCTCCATACTTTCAAAACCAAATTTTCAGCTCACTAACGGGAGCAGGTAGAGAAGGCCTGCCCAAGAACAAAATGGATGAAATTGTTGTTCCTTTCCCACCCCTCGCCGAACAGCACCGCATCGTTGCCAAGGTTGATGAACTAATGGCGCTGTGTGACCAGTTGGAGGCAGAGCGCAACCAGCGTGAAGCCCACCGCGATAAACTGGTGGCTGCCAGCCTGCAGCAGCTCGCCGAAGCGTCCCCTCCCCCCTGGCGGGGGAGGGACAGGGTGGGGGGGAAGTTGGCAGAGCATACGCTATCGGAAGCATCACCCACCCCCCAGCCCCCTCCTTTAGGCCCCAGATGGTCCGTCAAGGGAGGGGGAGCTCTTCTGGAGCCGGTTTTTCTGCAGAATTTCCCACGCCTGACCACCAAGCCTGAGCATATCAAGCAACTGCGCCAGACTATCCTGAATCTGGCTGTGCGTGGCAAGCTGGTGGAGCAAGACCCCAATGATGAACCGGCGGGGGAGTTGCTGAAGCGGATTCAGGCGGATAAGGAACGGTTGGTGAAGGAAGGGAAATATCGAGGATCAACAGCTGTTAAAGCCATATCCCCTGATGCTGTGCCCTTCAAAATTCCAAGTGGCTGGGTATGCGCTCAATTTGGCCAGATCATTATTTCGCGTGACGGAGAACGCATACCTGTATCAAAAGAGGAAAGAAATTTACGACCTAAAATTTACGACTATTACGGCGCTTCAGGTGTAATTGATAAGATTGACTCCTTCCTCTTTGATAAACCATTGCTTTTAATCGGTGAAGATGGTGCAAACCTAATAAATCGCTCAACGCCGATCGCATTTATAGCGAGAGGAAAATATTGGGTAAATAACCATGCACATGTGTTGGATGGCATTTCAGAAGAATTTTTGAGGTATATTGAACTTCACATAAACGCAATTGACCTCAAGCGATATGTTACTGGGACAGCTCAGCCTAAAATGAATCAGGCAAAAATGAACAGCATCCCGATTGCCCTCCCGCCCCTCGCCGAACAGCACCGCATCGTTGCCAAGGTAGATCAACTGATGTCCCTCTGCGATCAGTTGGAAACCCAACTTACCACCACCACGGCCGACAGCCGCCGCCTGCTGGAGACGGTGCTGCGTGATGCGCTGGCCGGAGATTCAAATCAAAATCAGACCAAGAAAAGGAACCTGCTATGAACCGCTCTATCCGCTGTATCCTGATGGCTGCCCTGCTGACCCTGCCACACCTGTCCAGTGCAGCAGAGCTCACCTTTGATGACAAGGCATGTGGCAGCAAACAGAATCTGATCGTTGGAGATACGCTGGAAGTTCGCCTGCCGGGCAACCCGACAACCGGCTATAGCTGGCAGACCGTGGCTGTTTCTGCACAGATCCGACAAGAGGGAGAACCTGTACACCGTAGTGACAGCCAGCTGATCGGGGCAGGCG
>CAXNJF010000213.1:0-4295 GCA_964202585.1 Trichlorobacter sp.
GGCAGCTACAGGAATCTGTTAACGATGGCGCGTTATTGGAGGTACAAGATGGGCAGAAAAAATAGCAGAATACTTGATGCAGTTCATGAAACAGCCAGTGATCTGCATAAATTGGGGTTCATTGATAAACGGGCAATGGAAAGTTACGATGCGCTCTGTATTCCTCCGGTTCCTGAATACACACCGGAGCAGATCAAATCCCTGCGTGACCGCTACCACCTTAGTCAATCTGTATTGGCCGCTGTTCTGAACACCAGTATCTCGACAATCCAAAAATGGGAGATAGGAGAGAAACATCCCGGCGGCCCTTCGCTGAAACTTCTGAATATCCTTGACCGCAAAGGCCTTGCGGCTATGACTTGATCTCAGTACCTTAAACAGTCAGTAAACAGGTGTCCCATGAAACTCTTCTTCCGCCATAAAGACGACACCAACCCACGCCAGCAAGAGCGGGAACACAGCATCACCCTCACCGAGCGGAACTATTTTCTGCTGGATGACAACGATGTGCCGCTTAAATTCCGCATGACTGAAGAACTGGAGCGGATGGTTGATGAAATCTGCTCCTATCTGGATACCTCAGCTTCCGACTTTATCCGGCAGGTGTTGTTTATCCATCTCTACGGACGCTATGACCTGCTGGGGCTGCTGGAACGACAGTTTCCGGTACTTGATGAGCGGCGGCGGATGGTGATCCCCTCCGGCCCGGATGAATCCCCCGCCAAATCAAGGAACGTTGCCGACTGCAAGGTCTGGCTGCCCCGCGTTATGAAGGATGATCTTGCTTTTCTGGCTCAAGCTGAAGGCGTCACACTCTCCCGCTATGTCCGTAACACCATCACCACCCATCTTACCGGCCATGCTGGCTTGGCTGACCGTTCCCCGGTTAACCGCCCGTTGAATGCGCCGGTGACAACCACGCGCAAGCGCAGCAAGTAGTATAGCAAAAACTCTCTCAGACTCAGGAAACCCCGGCACTCACCGGGTTTTTTTAGTTCAGGAATGCAGTAGAAAAGAGGGGAAGTTCCCATTGATTGTTGTTGTCTGCTTGATGTTATCAAACTGAAGAGGTACATTTGAAACGACTCCATTTGGATGCCCCTGCCGGTTTGCCAGATGGAGAGCGTGCCGCTCGGCAGGTTCAGCGGCACGTTTCCAAATTTTAAATTGGACGAACGGGAAACATGGCAGACAATTCTGATTCAACCATACTGACCAAAGAAGAGATCAGCGCCTACCTTGTCCAGCTGAATGATGAACTGGCAGCGCGAGAGATAAGTGGTGAACTGTGCCTGTACGGTGGTGCTGTGATGTGCCTGGTATTTGATGCACGCCCAGCCACCAGAGATGTTGATGCGGTGTTCAAACCAGCCGACTCTGTTCGTCTGGCTGCCTTCACGGTTGCGGAGAAGAACGGACTGCCGCTGGATTGGCTCAATGATGCGGTCAAGGGATTCCTTTCTGCACACGAAAGCACCAGGATTCTGGCTGAATATTCTCATCTGACGATCTACCATGCCGATCCCCGTTATCTGCTGGCAATGAAGGCGATGGCGGCGCGGGCCGACCTTGACCGGAAGGACATGGAGTTTCTTATCAGGCATCTGGGCATCACCACCGCAGAAGAGGTCTTCAGCATCATTGAGGAGTATTACCCGAAGCGTCAGATTAAGCCGGCAACGCAATTTGCAGTTGAGGAGTTGTTTGAAGTATGAAACCGCTGCAATCCTACAAAAACGAAATAGAAATACACTTAAACGATTGCTGGGAAGTCCCCTTCAAGCAGTTTGTGGATGACTTTCGTCGAGAGCGTGACCTGTCGGCACTTGTTCTGCCCTATAAAACCGGTAATCCTCAGATAGACGCTCTGCTGGCCTCAACCATAGAGTACCTTTGTCATGAACAGCACCTTGAAAACCCGGCCTGGACTTGGGATATACCGGCCCTGGAGCATCCCTGGTTTGTATCCGGTTTTGAGAGCCTAAAGGCGATTACCATTGCAGAAAGTCCGGTGCAGTTCCGACGGCGATTGATATTTGTGCTGAAAAATTTTCTGGAGCGGGTATAGCAAAAACTCTCTCAGGCTCAGGAAACCCCGGCACTCACCGGGGTTTTTTAGTTCAGGAATGCAGTAAAAAAGAGGGGAAGTTCCCACAGGTCATAAAAAGTGCGATAGCCTGCACCTACAGGTTGACGGAAAGCAGTTCGTTAACCATGCAGCATCAGATCGGCAGGCTGTCAGGAAGGTGTTCATATTCGACCGAACGCCTGATGCGATTCTTCATGAATCCTTCAGGAAGTCATACCTTCCGAATTTTGCCTGCCGGTACAGATATGTTTCGCCGGATGGAGCGCAGGTGTTCATACGCTTCGGCTCATATCCGAATAGTCTGTAAAGACAGCTGGTTCATACCCAGCCCAACCAAGGAAAAACCTGCACGATTTTTCCGGCGAACAACATAACGTGATCGGCTGCAGTCAAGGTTTACATCTGATTGGCCCTAAAAGGGGGCGTCTCCAGCGCAAAACACTGGACTTGATACCTGAACCTTGACGATTTTACCGATCTCTTTTCCCTGACCCAAATACTGGTCAGGATGTACCAAGGGAGGCACCATGCAGATCAATAAACTGAAAAAACAGGCTACCACTGTTCCTGCTATCAACAAGGAAGGATATCAAGTGGTGCAGGATAACCTTACCCGGCGTTTTCTGCTCTCGTCGCTGGGGCTGAATACCCGCCGGTCCCGTTCGTTCTACCACACTGATGAGGAAGCGTTTCAAGAGTTCCTTGTTCATATCCGCGAGACCTTGGAGAAAGACCGGCTGTTTGCCCTGGCTGCCGCTGTCTACCTCGCTCGCAAGGGGCGCAGACTGGCCCCGGTCATCACACTTACTGAAGCGGTTATGGCGCAAGGATTGGATGACGATCAGCGCGAGTTGCTGAAGCAGGCCATGCAGACTGTTTTCAGTGACCGGCCTGATAAGATATGCACCGCGCTGGCACACTTTCAGAATGAGATGGGTGTATCGTTCAAGGCTTTGCCACCTTTCTTCAAACGGAATCTTGCCCGCACCCTGGCTGGTTTCAAGCCGCTGACCCTCAAGAAGTTCCGGGCTGAGCGGAGGGCGGTGTCGCTTGCCGATGCCATCAAGGCGCTGCGGCCAAAACCGGTAAATCAGGAGATGGCTGAGTTTTACCGTGCGGTGATCGAGCGGCGCAAAGAGGCAAAACTGGAGGCGACCGAGCATGTCACCGCCACCCTTTCGTCCACGGAACTGACCCGCGAGCAAAAGGAAAAGGTGCTGCGCGACAACCTGGAAACCATGCCGCTCAAGGCGTTGATCACCAACCTCCGGCAATATGCAGAGTTAGGGGGAGATGTACAGGAGCGGTTGAGAAAACGGTTCAACAGCCTGTTGGCAAACTTCGATGATGCGAAGGTGCAGAAGATTTTCAATATCTGTGACCTTTTTATCCCCAAAGAAGCGTTGGTCAGCGAAGAACTGGCAACCACTGTCAACGCTGTCCTCAACAAGGCGGTTGAGAAATATGCCTTTGCCTTTGATCCGGCCAAGCGATACACCGTGCTGCAGGACCTGTCCGGCTCCATGTACGGCGGAGGCAGATTCAGCATCGAAAACCCGCGCATAGCAGACTCTGCCAGGATGCTGGCGGTACTCTACTCACTGGTGCCTGCTCGACAGATCAGGGTGATCTGCTTTGATACGAAACATTTGAACACAACCGGTGAGTTCAACGCAATCGCTGCCAGTTACAGCAACAGTCCGCTGGAACTGTTCGACCGGTTTTATGGCCTGATGAGTGGTTCGTTGCGAGCAGTATTCTGCAGAGGGACATCCATTGTAGATACCTACACCCAAACCGTCAGCGGCAAAGAGGATGTGGTAATTCTCAACACTGATGAGATATCGTGGGCAGACAACAGCCCGGTTGAAGCGATGCAGCAGCATATCCGCCGACTGAATGCAACAACCGATACCGTTATTTTAAATGTGGCCTATAGCGACGGCAAGGTGCTGGCGAATAAAAAGGTCATCCGCATTGCCGGACTGGATCGCTTCAGTTTTGAGATGATGGGGATATTTCAGGGTGATATTGGCAAAATCAGGCAAGAGATTATCAAGGCGTTTGTCTGACAGCAACAGAAACGGCAGGCTGTAGGGAAGGTCTACATACACGCCCTTGCGCTATGGCATAAAACTGGTGCTCCGAGTACCTTTCCGATTTTGCCTGCCGTTTAATTCAATTTTAGAGGTGCATCATGTTCGAT
>CAXNJF010000214.1:0-4292 GCA_964202585.1 Trichlorobacter sp.
TGCATGCGGTTGAGGTCAACTGGGCCGGGATCAAGGCCTTCCATCAGCTGTATATGCCCAGTAATGAGGCGATCCGGCTGGCGATCAGGAAAATCAGGGCGCTTGACCCTGCGCCGGTGGCGTTGATGCCCCAGCATGGCGGCCTGATCTCGGGTGAACTGATGGAGCTGTTCATGGGCAGGATGGAAGAGCTGCAGGTCGGCCTGGATATCATTACCTCACTCAGTGAAAAACTGCCTGCCCTGATTGAGGGGCTGAATGAAATTCTGGCCGGGGTAAAAGAGATTATTGGCGCTGACGAAGTACACCGGATCATGGGCATCTTCAAACCAGACGGCACTTACCCTGCCCTGTTTACCCTGGGACAGGATGAGCAGGTAAAAGATATTAAAGGTGAACCGGTTGAAGCGGTTGAATCGTTGCTGCGCACCTTCCTGAAATTTGCTACTGAAGAGCAGAAGGAACAGTTGCGTCCCAAAATTCTGTTGATCCTGCTGCAACGCGGACTGCCCCCCTTTGATTTCCTGCTGACCAGGGATGATCAGCCGATGATGCTGAAGGTTGAAGAGGCCGTCAGCGAGTTCAAGGTCTAAGAGGAGCTTCAAAAAATATTTTATGCAGCGTTCAAAACACCACCATACGTCAAACCGGTTGCTGTTACTTGTGGATGACGATGCAGGGATGCGCAGCAGTATTGCCGGCTATCTTGAAGATATCGGCTACCGTGTGCTGGAGGCTGAAAACGGCTGCGCTGCCCTGGCGCTGCTTGCTGCGAACAAGCCGGATATCATCTTTACCGATCTGCGTATGCCCGGCATGGATGGCCATGAACTGATCCGGCAGATTCGTGAACAGGACACGGAAACACCGATCATTGTCATATCCGGTAACAGTGCGCTGGATGATGCTGTTGAGGCGCTCCGTCTGGGGGCCTGGGATTATATCAGAAAGCCGATCCATGATTTCAAGGCTCTGGAGATTATCACGAACCGCGCCCTTGAAAAAGCTGCCCTGTTGCGGGAAAACCACACCTATCGGGAACAACTTGAGACGCTCCTGACCAAACGGACAAACCAGCTGCAGGAAAGCCGTACCCTGAAGCGGAGGCTTTCCCAGGCGATCAATCAGAGCGGCAGTATTGTGATGATGACCGACATAAACGGCATCATTGAATATGTGAACCCCCAGTTTGTCATGATTACAGACTATGCGGCCGATGAGGTGATCGGCAGGAATGCGAATTTCCTCAAGTCGGGGTATCATCCGGAATCCTGTTACCGGGAACTCTGGGAAACCATCAGCTCTGGCAAGGTCTGGCACGGTGAACTCTGCAACTGTCGCAAAAACGGTGAACAGTACTGGGTACAGATGAGCATCACCCCTGTCCGTAACCAGCAGCAGGAGCTGACCGGATTTCTTGCGGTCAAGGAGGATATTACCCGCCGCAAGGGGTATGAAGCCCGCCTGTACAGCCTGGCAAACTATGACACGCTGACCGGACTGCCCAACCTTAACCTGTTGAAGGAGCTGTTCATCCAGCGTCTGGCAGCTTCACCGGGAAACTACTTCCTGTTGCTGCTTGATCTGGATAACTTCAAGTTTTTAAACGATACCCTGGGGCATGGCATGGGTGATCAGGCGCTTATCCTGATTGCAGCCCGTATTGAACAAGCCCTGGGCGGCAGCGGTGCCCTGCTGGCCCGCCAGTCCGGCGATGAGTTTATCCTGCTGGTTCCGGCAAGCGATCCGTTGATTCTTCCGCAGACGCTGTACTGCCTGGAGTCAGCTTTTATCGATGCATTCCTGCTTTCCGGCCATGAAGTATTCCTGCGCCACAGTATCGGTATCGCCTGTTACCCTGATGACGGAACATCGCTTGAAACCCTGCTGCAAAAGGCCGATGCGGGTATGTACCATGCCAAGGCGACCGGAAAGAACAGCACCTGCTTTTACTTTCCGCAACTCGGAGAACGTGCCCGGCTGCGTCTGACCATGGAGAGCCAACTGCGCAAGGCCCTGCAGCAGGGAGAATTTCTGTTGCACTATCAGCCCCAGGTGGATGCCAAAACCTCCGTTCCCACCGGCATGGAGGCCCTTGTACGCTGGTCACGGGACGGCTCGCCAGAGTTGGTGCAACCGGCTGACTTCATCCCGATTCTTGAAGACACCGGCCTGATCATACAGCTTGGCGAGTGGATCCTTCAGCAGGCCTGCCGACAGTATATGATCTGGAAAATGACCATTGCCATGCCTGATCTGCAACTGTCAGTCAACATATCTGCCAGACAGTTCAGTACCGGCAGCTTTCCTGCTACTGTTGCCAAGGCACTGGCTGCCAGCGGCATGCCGCCCCATCTGCTCTGTCTGGAACTGACCGAGAATATCGTTATGCAAGACCTGCCGAGTAACCTTCAGATCCTGAAGAAGCTGAACAGTATGGGGGTAAAGCTCTCAATTGACGACTTTGGCACCGGCTATTCATCGTTAAGTTACCTGCGGCGTCTGCCGATCAACGAGTTGAAAATTGACCGTTCGTTTATCACCAGCCTGCCGGCTGATTTCCACGATGCGGCCATTGTGTCAACCATTGTGGGGATGGCGCACTACCTGAAGATACAGGTGGTTGCCGAAGGGGTTGAAAACGATGGACAGGGGCAGTTTCTGGCCCTGCAGGGCTGTCATGTGCTGCAGGGCTATCTCCATTCCCGGCCGCTGGCGCCGGATGCGCTTGAACAGTGGCTGAAGAGCAGCCTGATTAATGAAATTCATACCTTGCTTGTTCGGGATCAAACGACACACGATTGGAAAAAGCAGTCCTGAAATATAACCGCCACAAATGGTGTAACCTCACTTGAATTACGGGCGTTTGCTGCTATAAAGACCATGACTCGTGCAAAAGGTGGCCAGCTTCAAGGAGAACTGACTCAATGAACCGATTGGCAGAACCACGTATCACTTTATATGTGAACAACATCAAGTCCCCTCCCCCCTGGCGGGGGAGGGTTAGGGTGGGGGGGAGCTTGCGAAACAATACATGTTCCAGGGTACTGCTGTCCGCCGGTATGCTTGCCTTGCTGGCAACGCCGGTTCTTGCCGCCGAAGCCGATCTGCCCCTGGTAATGGCAACGCCGGAAAAGCTTTCTGAACTGCCTCTGGAAACCCTGTTGAATATGGAAGTGACGTCGGTTTCGCGCAAGTCCCAGCGCCTGGCTGATGCCGCTGCCGCAGTGTTCGTCATCAGCCAGGATGATATCCGGCGCTCCGGAGCCACCACCATCCCCGACCTCTTGAGGATGGCCCCCGGTGTACAGGTTGCACGGATTGACGCCAACAAGTGGGCGGTATCCATCCGGGGTATCAATGGCCGCTTTGCCAGCAAGCTGCAGGTGCTGAAAGATGGCCGCAGCATCTATACCCCACTCTTTTCCGGTGTTTATTGGGAAGCGCTTGATACCCCGCTGGAGGATATCGAGCGGATCGAGGTGATTCGCGGGCCGGGCGCTGCAATGTGGGGAGCCAATGCGGTCAACGGTGTGATCAACATCATCACCAGACATGCGGGCGATACCCAGGGAATCATGTTGAGCGGCGGAGCAGGCAGTACTGAAAAAGGGTTCGGAACGGCACGCTTTGGCACAAAGTTGAGCGACAGCAGCTCACTGCGCCTGTACGGCAAATATGTTGACAAAGGCCCGGGGGTCACTGCCGACGGCGCTGATGCCCCGGACGGCTGGAACCTGGCAAGCGGCGGCTTCAGGATGGATGCGCAGCTTACCAGCTCTGACACCTTTACCCTGCAGGGGGATTACTTTAATGGCCGTTATACGGACCAGTTTAACCTCTACACCATGCAGAATCCCGGCGTTCCAGTCGTTCAGACAGCCAACTCAACCTCTGCCGGCGGCAACCTGCTGGCTCGCTGGCAGCGAACCCTTTCCGACACTGACAACATTTCCCTGCAAGCCTATTTTGATCACAGCGAACGGGATTTTCTGATCATCGGAGAAAACCGGAACACCCTGGATCTTGATTTTCAGCACCGTTTCAGCCTTGGATCACGACAGGATATTCTGTGGGGACTGGGGTATCGCTACAGTTATGACCGTACCCGTGGCAGTCAGACCCTCTCCCTGACCCTGCCCAACCAGGGGCTCAACCTCTACAGCGCCTTTCTGCAGGACGAGATCACCCTGCTGCCTGAAAAACTGGTGCTGATTCTGGGAGCGCGGGTCGAACATAACGACTACACCGGGATTGAAATTCAGCCCAATGGCCGCCTGATCTGGACCCCC
>CAXNJF010000215.1:0-4258 GCA_964202585.1 Trichlorobacter sp.
CCGCCGGGAAGAGGGACGGAATATCCTGCGGATGGTACTCCACAAAGCAGAGGAACCGCTTCCATGACCAACCGTTTGATTGCCTGTATGGCTTTGCTATCATTGTTCATCTGCAATGATAGCAAACCGTCACAGGCCGCTGAAAATCAGATGAGCCTGGCAGACTGTGTTGCAACCACTGTGCAGGAAAACCGCACCATCAAAAATGCCTACCTTGACCGGATCGTGCAGAAATACGACCTGCGGGTAGCAGAAGACAAGTTCACCCCCAAGCTGTTGCTTACACCCCAGGTACAAAGTACCGGAAAACGCGGTTCCCCCATAACCACCACCGTTTCTGATGCTTCCGGCACCGTAACCGAGATACTGCCCACCGGTGCCAAAATCAACCTGACCGGCAAGTATGACCTCACCAGCACAGAAAACGCCCGTCCCGCCAGTTCCTACGGCTGGGGCATCAGCCTGAACCAGCCGCTGTTGAAAGGGGGCGGGCTGGATGTCAATCTGGCCTCGGTACGCACGGCTCGTTTAAACGAACAGGGCAACATCCTTTCGCTGAAAGATACCGTGATGAATACGCTGATCTCGGTGGTCAAAGCCTACCGTAGCTATGTCCAGGCGATCAAATCCCTGGAGATCAGCAGGCAGTCGCTGGAGCGCAGCAGGGAACTGATCGAAACCAACCGTGAACTGATCGCTGCCGGCCGGATGGCTGCCGTCGAAATTGTCCAGTCCGAGGCTGATCTGGCAAACAAGGAATTCAGCCTGCTGTCTGCTGAAAACGCTGTGGATGCTGCACGCCTTGCCCTGACCAAAGCGATAGACATTGACAAAAACAGCAGGATCAACCCGGACACGAACGCCCCGCCAATCCCCATCGTACCGTACAGTTTTATGCAGGCCACGCAACTGGCCTTTGAAAATCGGCCTGATTACCAGCGTTCGCTGCTGGGATATGAGTCGGCCAAGATTCAGCTGGTCACCGCCAAAAACAGCACGCTGTGGGATCTTGGTCTTGGCCTCAGCTATGCAGAAAACTACACCCGCAACGGACCTCCCGGCAGCGACAGCACCACCGGCTCCTGGGTTGTCGGCCTGGGCTTGACCATACCGATTGGCGATCTCTCGATCCAGCAAGCGTACATTTCTGCGGATATCGGCCTGAAGAAAATAGAGAACGATCTGGCCAGGCAACGGGAGAGTATCGAGATAGAGGTGCAGGATGCCCTGCGCAGTGCAGAGATGAACCACCGTCAGATCAAGCTGGCCACTCTGTCCCGCACCCTTTCCGAGAAAAAAGTGGAGATTGAAACGGAAAAGTTGAAGGCGGGCCGCTCAACCAACTTCCAGCTGGTCAGCTATCAGAATGATCTGGTCAATGCCCAGAACAGCGAGCTGAGCGCAGTGATCAACTACCTGAACGCCCTGACCGACCTTGACAAGACTGTGGGGGTCACCCTTGAAAAATTTGGAATCTCGCTGGTAGAGCGAAACTAGACAGGAGCACCATGGAACGGGACACGATAATTTCAGGCAGGATTCTGGATGATATGACCGACGGTGTGATCGCCATTGATCTGACCGGTCGAATTATCACCTTTAATCCGGCAGCAGCCGAAATTCTGGGGGTCAGCCAGGAAGAGGCCCTGGGCTCAACCTTTGGCGAGCTGTTCCTGCTGGCCGAAGAAAATGACGAGTTCAACCAGACTCTTCTGGATGCGATCTATGAATCTACTACCAGCCATAACCGGATCGTCCCGTTTACCTGTAATGGCAAGCAGAGCACCCTGGCACTGACCACCACCTTTCTGAAAGCCGAGGATGGCACGAACGCAAGGATGGGGGTTATTGCCGTATTCAGCAACATAACCGAGCTGCAGACACTTCAGGAAGCAGAAGTCAAGCTGGTCGAAGAGTTAAAAATCAAGCACCATGAACTGCAGGCAGCCTACCTGAAGACGGAAGAAGGCAACCAGCAGTTGCAGACAGCTTTAAAAAAAGTACAGGTGATCAGAATCACCGCAACCGCCTTCACTATCCTGCTGTTTCTCGGAATCGGCCTGTTTGTCTGGAACCGAAAGCCGTCCGGTTTCACCCCGCCCCCCTCATCCAGTACCACAGCGAAAGGGACCGTCACCGCAATGCTGCCGGTTACGCCGCAACCGGTCTCAACCAGTATCGCACTCACCGGCAAGCTGCTGCCGCTGCAGATGGTAAATCTGACCAGTCCGATTTCCGGTAAAATAGCACAGGTGATGGTTCACTACGGTGATGTGGTAAAGGCAGGGCAGCCGCTGCTTACCATGGATGTCAGTGAGGCACGGATCAAGCATCGTGAGGCAAAGGCTGCCCATATCAAGGCACAGGCTGCCTACAAGCAGATGGAAAAATGGGATACCAGCGCTGATGTTGCCCGTGCCCACCGTTCACTGGCAAAGGCCAAAATGTCCCTGGAAAACCAGAAAAAAACCCTGGAAGAAACAGAACGCCTCTTTAAAAAAGGGATTATCCCTGCCACCGAGTATGAGTCTGCCAAGCATCAGTACGCCAATCAGCAGATGGACTATCAGAGTGCACAGGAAGAACAGAAGGCCGCTCTTGACAAGGGGAACCCGGATAACCAGAAGGTATCACGCTTTGAGCTGGATAACGCTGAGGCACGCCTGAAACAGACCGAACAGGACATGGCAAACGCCACGGTGCTTGCGCCGGTGTCTGGCATCGTCATGAAACCTCCGGCCAGTGGCCAGGCCAAAGAAGGCAAAAACATCGAACGGGGCGCCAGCTTCCAGCAGGGAGAGCTGCTGCTGGCCATCGGCGACCTGTCTGGCTATTCCGTTAATTGCAAGGTGGATGAGGTGGATGTCACCAAGGTCAAACTGGGCCAGAAGGTGCGGGTCAGCGGCGATGCCTTTCCGGGCGAACAGTTAAACGGCGTTATCCAGAGCATCTCCCCCCATGCTGAGGAGGGAGATACAGGCAAGGGCTCCCCCTCCTTCGGTATCAGGGTGGTAATAGATACGGTGTCGCCAGAGCTGAGAAAGCGGATCATGGTAGGGATGACCGCCAACCTTGAAATCATCATCTATGAAAAGCCGGATGCCCTGATGGTGCCGTTGTCTGCCGTAAAAGAGGAAAACGGCAAACGATACCTGATCAGGAAAAAGGGAGAAGTGCATGAAAAGGTGGAGATAACCACCGGCTACACCACCCAGGATTCGGTCGAGATTACCAAAGGGATCAAGGCGGGAGATCTGATTGAGGTCTCCGGGCCTGCACCTGGTGGAGGTCCACCGCCCGGTACAGGTGGACCAGAGAAAAAATAACATGCTCACCCTTACTGATATACGCAAATCCTACCGGATCGGCCCCACCGAGGTGAACGTCCTCAAAGGGGTTTCCCTGGAGATCAGGAAGGGAGAACTGATCTCGATCATGGGCCCCTCCGGCTGCGGCAAATCAACCCTAATGAACATCATCGGCCTGCTGGATCGTCCCAGTTCCGGCAGCTTCATGCTGGATGGCGCAGAAGTCACCTACACCAACGATGATGCCCTGTCTGAAATCCGCAACAAACGGATCGGCTTTGTGTTTCAGCAGTACTTCCTGCTTTCCCGCCTGACCGCCCTTGAAAATGTCGCCCTGCCACTGGTCTATAGGGGGGATACTGGCCACACCAGCCATGATCGCTGCATGGAACTTTTGAAGCGGGTGGGGATGGACGAGCGGGCCCTGCACCGTCCGGCAGAACTGTCCGGCGGCCAGCAGCAGCGGGTCGCCATTGCCCGCGCACTGGTGGGCTCCCCTTCCCTGATCCTGGCTGACGAACCGACCGGTGCCCTTGACACCCAGGTAGGGGGAGAAATCATGGAGCTGTTTAAAGCCCTGAATGCCGAGGAAGGGATCACGGTGGTGATCATCACTCATGATCCCGGCATCGCACGCCAGTGCAAACGGGTGGCAGTGATGAAGGACGGGGTGATCCTGCCATGATGATCCATCCCTCCAACATGAAAGAGGCCGCCCGCAGCCTGCTCGCCTCAAAGCAGCGTACCATCCTGGCGTTAATCGGTATCGTGATCGGCATCGGCTCGGTAATCGCCATGGTCTCGGTGGGCAAGATCGTGCAGGAAGAATCGCTGCGCCAGTTTAAAGAGATGGGCACCGATATCCTGACCATTGAAAAGGAGTTTGGCGGCGGCGGTGGTCCTTCCGGCATGCCGGGCGGGCCGGGTGCTGCTGGCGGAGCTGCAGCAAA
>CAXNJF010000216.1:0-4235 GCA_964202585.1 Trichlorobacter sp.
AGGGAAAATAACCCCCAGGTCATCAAGCACCGCCTGCAGAAATTCCGAAGGGTTCAGGCGCGGGGTCATGATCAGGGCAATTTCAGCCAGGTCCTGCCATTTGTTGATGAAGATGCGCAGCAGCGTGGTCTTGCCGGTGCCAGGTTCACCGGTTAACAGGCAGAACCCTTCACGGTTATTGAGGGTGTAATCAAGGGACAACAGCGCATTGGCATGTTCACGTGAGGGATAATAATAACCAGGGTCAGGGGTAAGCCGAAACGGGTCGTCCTTTAGCCCAAAAAAATCAAGATATGTGGTGCTCATCAAAAATTATCCTTTGCCAACTTTGGAAACAAGGTCGTAAACCGGTAGCAGCAGTCCGCTGATGATGACCCCAAACAGTACCCCGACAATGGTGATTACCAGCGGTTCAATGATCTTGCCCAGTTTGTCGGAGACATCATCCAGTTTTTTCAGGTAGTGGGTTGCTAAAAATCCGAACTGATCATCAAGGGTACCACTGCTTTCACCCACGCCAACCATGCGGACCAGCAGGGTCGGAAAGACGTTCTGGCGCTTGATTGCATCAGCGATACTGCTGCCGTAGGTGATATCTTCCCTGATGGTGCTGATGGCACGGCCAAAGATTACATTTCCCATGACTTCAGAAACAATGCCAAGGGTTCTGTCTACGGTCAAGCCTGATACGATCAGGATGCGTGACTGTTCAGCAAACAGGGCCAACAGTCGATTGTATTCAATCAGTTTGTAGATCGGAAGCTTCAGCTTCATCAGATCAACTAGGTAGAGCCCGCGTTCAGTCCGTTTCATCAGTTTGATTCCAACCACAATCAGTACCGGTACCAGAATACCAAGATACCAGAAACGTTGCGAAAGGTTGCTGGCTACGATCAGGATACGGGTGAGGAGCGGCAGCTTAACCCCCAGCCCTTTGAGGGTGTCGATGATCTTGGGCAGAACATAGATCATCCAGAAGGCCAGGGCTCCCACAGTGGTTACAATCGCAAAGACCGGATAGATCAAAGCCCGTTTGATCGCCCCTGACAGGTTTTCCATCCGTTGCAGGTGTTCGGCAACATCGGCAAGGCTCTTTTCAAACCGTCCGGTTTCTTCACCAACCCGTACCAGACGCCGGAAGACATCCGGGAAAATCTTGGCATGGGGTTCAAGCGCATCTGAAAAGCTGCTGCCCTGCTCCACGCTCTGTTTTACTTCAGCAAGTACCGACTGGAGTGCAGGATTGGTTATGGCGCTGGCGATATCGCCAAGTGAGGTCAGAAGAGGGATACCGGCCCCAACCATGACAGAGAGGTTGTTGGCCAGGTCAATAATCTCTTCCCGCGTTACCCTGCGTTGTCCAAACAGACCGCCCAGTTTTGCCGACAGGTCAGAGCTTTGCGAGATTTTGAGGACATACATGCCCCGGCCTGTGAGACCTGCCGATGCTTCCTCAACCGACTCTGCTTCCACAGTCCCCTTGGTGGTACGGCCTGAGGCATCAACTGCCTGATAGGCGTACAGGTTCATCCAGCCACCCGCATGACTTCTGTCAGGGTTGTTACCCCTTCGGCTGCCTTGATGATACCATCATGCTGCAGGGAAACCATGCCGTTTGCCAGGGCATGTTCCATGATGGTACCGGTGGAAGCTCCATCAAAGATCAATTGCCTGGTTGCGTTATCGATGACCAGTACCTCGCAAATCGAGACCCGGCCGCTGAAGCCGCTGTTGCCGCATTTTGAACAGCCGGTGCCGCGCTTTCCGGTGTTCTGTTCGATCTTGTGCTGCCTGAACAGCTGCTGCTCTTCATCGGATAATGGGTAGTCTTCACTGCAGTATTTGCAGTTTTTACGTACCAGGCGTTGTGCCAGGACCGCCACCAGTGCTGACGAGAGCAAAAAGGCATCTACCTTCAGATCCAGCAGACGCGGTATGGCGGTGGCGGCATCGTTGGTGTGCAGGGTGGATAGCACCAGGTGGCCGGTGATGGCTGCCCTGACCGCCATCTGGGCGGTTTCTTCATCGCGGATCTCACCCAGCAGCATCACGTCAGGGTCCTGACGCATAAAGCTGCGGGCTGCCAGAGCGAATTCATAGCCTGCCTTTTCATTAACCTGGGTCTGTTTGACAAAGCTCAAGCGGTATTCCACCGGATCTTCCACCGTAAGAACGTTTCGTTCCAGGCGGTTCAACTCCCGCAGGGCTGCGTACAGGGTGGTGGTCTTGCCGCTGCCGGTGGGGCCGACAATCAGGATGATACCGTAGGATTTGTTGAACAGGCGACGGACCTGCTGCACCGTTGACGGGTTAAATCCAAGCGCTTCCAGGCGCAAGAGCGGTCCGGCTCCGGCCAGCAGGCGCAGCACCAGGTTTTCACCATAGATGGACGGAACCGTGGAAACCCGTACCTCAAAATGTTTGGAAAGGAAGGCGTGGGAAAAGGAGCCATCCTGAGGCAGACGCTGTTCGGCGATGTCCAGCTGTCCAAGGATCTTGATCCGCGAGACAATGCCGGCATGGGCCTGCTTCTGAACGCAGTGGCCATGTTGCAATACCCCGTCAATCCGGTAAAAGACGTTTGTCACATCTTCCGTGGGGGAGACATGTATATCAGTGGCCTGCTTGCGGATGCCATCCACCATGATCAGTTCCACCAGTTCGGCAATGGTGGTGCCGGGGATGGTGCCAGTGGCCTGGCGCAGTTGCGCAATGATTTCCTGCATCCGCTTCTGGATCGGGTGGGCAATGAAGTAGTAGGCCTTTTCCAGGGTTGCCTGATAATGGTCGTGATCCACCAGGTAGACCTTGGGTTGTTTGCCGGTAACCTTGGTGGCTGTATCCACCGCCACAATGTTGCTGGGGTTGGTAATGCCGATGGTCATCCGCCCTTCTTCCAGCGAGAGGGGGATCATGCCGATCTTTTCTGCCATGTCCTTGGGGATCAGGCGCAACGCCTCTTCCTCCGGTTCAAGGGTAGACAGGTCAAGGTATTCAAGGCCGCTCTGTACTGCAATGGTGCGGGCAAATTCCGGGGCGGTGATAAAGCCCAGCTTGATCAGCAGGTCTCCCAGAATAGCTCCGGTTACCTGCTGCTGCTCCAGAGCGATATCAAGTTGTTTCTGGGTGACAGTACCCTGTGAGAGCAGCAGTTCTCCGATCTTGATTGGTGCGGCCATGGTTGACTCCTGCGATCAGTCGTTGTTGATCAGATGTGGCTGCAGCACCACTACCAGTTCAGTCCTCATATCTGAGTTGTCACGGTTGGTGAAGAGTGCTCCCAACCAGGGGATGTCCCCCAGCAGCGGTATCTTTTTATCCTTGTTCTGTTGCGTGTTGTTGATCAGGCCTCCGATAACGATCATCTCGCCATTTCTGATCCTGATCGTTGTGGAGAGTTCCCGCAGATCCACAATAGGCAGTTTTATCGTGATCTGGTTGTTTATATCACCACCGACTTTTGCTTCCGGCAGATCAACCAGATGGGAAACAATTGGCGTGATGGTCAGGCTGATCTCGCCTTTGTTGTTGATGTACGGCACCAGCCCCAGCATGATGCCGTCAAGAACGTTTCCGGTCTCAACCGAGTAGGTTATGGTAGGGGTGCTGCCTGCTGCGGTTGTGGTGGTGGAAGTGACTTTGGCGATATAGTTCGTGTTGCGTCCCACCGAAAGCAGGGCGCTCTGGCCATTCATGACATTGATCCGTGGGTTTGAGAGGGTCTTGACTTCCCCCTGGGTTTTAAGGGCGGTCAGCAGGCCACTGATAGAGCCTTGAGAGCCGCTGGTGATTGCCCCGACCCGGAAGTTGGGGGCAGCGTTATCCACCGCTTTCTGAATCCCTTCAGCTGCGCTTATCGCTGCGCCATAGCCACCGGCCAGCTGACCGAAACCTTTGATGCTGGAAATGAACCCCCAGTCTATCCCGAACTTGAGACTGTCATCCAGCCTGACCTCAATAATCCGTGCTTCTACCAGAACCTGCCGGTTCAATGTCTTGCGTAACGTATCCAGGTAGGATTCGATATGTTGCAGGTTCTTACGGGTTGCAGTGACCATAATGGTGCCGGTCAGCCGGTTGATTACCACATGCTGGCGCGGTCCGCTGTCTTCACCGCTTTTTCCGGCATCCGGTGCCGGTACAGCCGTTTTTTGCGGCTGCTCGACGATTGTTTTGGTCTGGGATGTGCTAACTGAACCGGTGGCACTGGTTCGGTTTGTCAGGGTAGCTGTTTC
>CAXNJF010000217.1:0-4218 GCA_964202585.1 Trichlorobacter sp.
TGGAGCGGCTGCCTGCTGATGTGTCTCGGCCTGTATGTAGCCTTTTTCCTGCCGCATCAGCGTTTTTGGATCAGATACAGCCACGGCAGGCTGGTAATAGCCGGGCATACCACCAAAGCTCAGGCAGCGTTCCAGACGCAGTTTGACCGAATGATTGAACAGATCAAGACAGCAGTACAGAAGGAGGAAACAGCATGAACAGCGCAACGCTCTTCAATATCACCACCATCTTTTATATGGCCTCTACCCTGGCCTTCTTCGGCTATCTGGCCGGGCGTAACAGCAAGGTTGGTCTCGCCGGTTCGGCGCTGGCCTGGACCGGTTTTGCCATCCAGACCGTGGCCACCGGCCTGCGCTGGAAGGAATCCTACGACATGGGGATGGGGCATGCTCCCTTGTCCAACCTGTATGAGTCAGTGGTCTTCTTTGCCTGGAGTATCGTGCTGATCTTCGGGATCATTGATGCCAGGTACAAATACCGGATCATCGGCGCCTTTGTCATGCCGTTTGCCCTGCTGGCCATGGCCTGGGGCCAGCTCTACCTGCCCACCGACATCAATCCGCTCATGCCTGCCCTGCAGAGCAACTGGCTGCTCTACCACGTACTGACCTGCTTTCTGGGATATGCCGCCTTTGCCGTGGCCTGCGGTGTCTCAATCATGTATCTGATCAAGTCAACGTATGAGGAAAAGGGGACCGATGCTGCTGGCGGTGTCATTGCCCACTTTCCCCCCACCAAAATACTGGATGACCTGAACTACAAGTCTATCATGATCGGCTTTCCCTTGTTGACGTTAGGGATTATCACCGGCGCAGCCTGGGCCAACTACGCTTGGGGCACCTACTGGAGCTGGGACCCCAAGGAAACCTGGTCGCTGATCGTCTGGTTCATCTACGCCGCCTTTCTGCATGCCCGCTTTACCAAAGGCTGGGTCGGCAAACGGGCCGCCTGGCTCTCGATCATCGGCTTTGCCGCCACCATCTTCTGCTATCTGGGAGTTAACCTTTTACTGTCAGGTCTGCACAGCTACGGAGGGTTGTAACCATGAAACTCAAACTGATGACCATGTGCCTGTTTGTTATCGCCCTGACCGGCTTTGGCTTCAGCCCACACAAAAAGCTGCAGCCGGATGGGACTCTGGTAAAGATTCCGGTTGCCAGTCTGCAGACACAAAAGGCCTCCTACTATCGGGTTCAGCTGGATGGCAAAGAGATCCGCTTCTTTGCGGTCAAGGGGAGCGATGGCAAAATCCGCACTGCCCTGGACGCCTGCGATGCCTGTTACCGTGAGAAGAAAGGGTATGAACAGAAGGGAAGCATGATGATCTGCCGCAACTGTGGCATGGCCTTCCCGGTGGACCGGATCGGTCCTTCATCGGTTGGCGGCTGCAACCCGCACCATCTGCCTTCGCGGGTTGAAGGAGACAAGCTGGTCATAGCGGTTGATGAACTGCGGAAAGGGGCCAGGTTTTTCCCATGAAGCCATATCATATTGCGCTGAAGAACCTCAGCCGCCGCCCGGCCCGGATGTTCTTTCTGACTGTGGCACTGGCGGTAGGGCTGGCAGCGGTGGTGGCGCTGGTAACTCTGTCCAATTCCATGACTGCCGATATTGAGCAGACCATGGACCAGTTCGGGGCCAACATCCTGATCACCCCCAAAAGCAACGATCTGGCCCTTTCCTACGGCGGGATCAGTCTGGGCAGGGTCTCTTTTGACCAGCGCGAGCTTGATCCGTCGGTGCTGCAACGGATCAAGACCATCAAGAACCGCGAGAACATCGCGGTGGTAGCTCCCAAGGTGCTGGGGGCGGTAACGGTGCGGGGCAAGGACCTGTTGCTGGTGGGAGTTGATTTTGCCGCAGAGTTGCGGCTGAAGCGTTGGTGGCGGCTGACCGGCACGGAGCCTGTCGCCGTCGACGATGCCTTGCTGGGCAGCGCTGCAGCCAAGGTGCTGGGGGTAAAAGCGGGGGACCGTCTGGAGGTTGGCGATCGCTCTTTCAAGGTTTCTGCGGTACTGCAGGATACCGGTTCGCAGGATGACAGCCTGCTGTTTGTGCCGCTGGCCGCTGCCCAGGCAATCACCGGCAAACAGGGCAGGATCACCCTGATTGAAGTTGCTGCGCTGTGCGGCGGCTGTCCGATTACTGACATGGCCGGTCAGATCAGCGCAGTTCTGCCCGATGCCAAGGTCAGCGCCATCAAGCAGGTGGTTGAAGGCAGACTACAGACCATCGGCCAGCTCAAGCGTTTTTCGCTGGGCATGGGCGGGGTGATTGCCCTGATCAGCCTGGTGCTGGTCTTTATCACCATGATGGGTAATGTCAATGAACGCAAGGTTGAGATCGGCATTTTCAGGGCTATCGGTTACCGCACCGGTCACGTGATGGGGATTATCCTCGTAGAGGCCGGACTGGTGGGGTTGCTCTCCGGTTTTAGCGGTTACCTGCTTGGTCTTGCAGCAGCAGCAGGAGCGCTGCCGCTTATGTCTCAATCAGGAAATCCGCACCTGCTGGTGCAGTGGCAGGTTGCGCTGCCGGCAATCCTGTCCGTAGCCCTGGTCAGCCTGCTGGCCGCGTTCTATCCAGCCCGCAGGGCAGGCAGGATGGATCCGGCCGATGCATTAAGGAGCTTATAATGATCCAGACAACAAGCCTGGCAAAAAACTACCCCTCCGGTGATGGCGAAGTAGCAGCCCTGCGTGGCGTTGACCTGACCGTGGAAACCGGCGAATTTGTCTGCATTATGGGGCAATCCGGCTCAGGCAAAAGTACTCTGTTGACTATTCTGGGGGGGATGTGCCATCCGAGCAGCGGGACCGTTACCGTGGATGACACCGCTCTCTACGGCCTGAATGACGACGGCCTGGCCGACTTCAGGGCCCGTCACTTCGGCTTCGTATTCCAGTCCTTCCATCTGGTGCCGTACCTGACCGCTCTGGAGAATGTGATGCTGCCGCTGGCACCGCTCAAGTTGCCTGCTGCGAAGAAGCGCAGCATGGCGGCCGAAGCACTGGCACAGGTTGGACTGGCGGGCAAAGAGGGGCGGCTGCCCAGCCGGATGTCCGGTGGTGAGCAGGAACGGGTTGCCATCGCCCGGGCAGTGGTCAACCGTCCGGCGATCCTGTTTGCCGATGAACCGACCGGCAACCTGGACAGTGCCACCAGCGATCAGGTGATGGGACTCTTTGAGGAACTGCATCAGGCCGGGCAGACCATTGTGATGGTCACCCATAACCCGGACAACGGGCGCTATGCCCAGCGGATGGTCCGGTTGAAGGACGGACTGGTTCTGCAGGATACTGCAATCTGACAGATACAGAAACGGGCCGCCCCTGCATGAGGGCGGCCCGTGCACGGCCAGATGTGGCGAATCGTTCCTGCTACGGCTGATGAATTGCCGACAACTTCCAGGGATTGTTTCCCACAGGTCTGGTGAAGGTCCAGTACTCCTCAAACTTGATCGGGTCGGAAGCGCTGCCTGAAACAACAGCACCGGTGGTCTCGTCAGTTGTGTAATCAAGCAGGTTTGCATGAACCAGCGCCGAAATATAGTCCTGTCCTGCCTCCTGCCATGCCTCGGCAATTTCGACCTTGCGGACGGCGATGTTTTCCAGCCGGTTGATCTGTTTATCCCGCAGCAGCTGATCAATATCCTTTTGCAGGATCACCCGCATCTCATCGGTCAAAAATCCTGCAACCTTCGACAGATCCCGGTTCATCCAGCCGGCCTGGATCTTGAAGAAGTAGTCCATGACGGTATCATTGAAAGCAGTTTCACTAAAGCTCTGATCCATCTGGCGAATGTGTGAGATACCGGTATCAGCATCAGTCTGATTATGAGCCAGCTCAGCCGGTTGATACGACTCTGCGGGGGTTGTAGTACCTGCTGAACCCATTTGAAATGCCGGAGCTAACTGGCTCTCTTCTCTCTTTTTCTTGATAAAACGGTAGATCAGGTAGCCAAGACCGGCCAGCAAGACAATGCCAAACAGGCCGATACCTCCTCCGCTACCTGCGCCATGAGACCCGGCACCAGCAAAGCTGCTGAACAGCATGCTGCCCAGCATACCGCCCATGATACCCCCTGCCATGCTTCTCATAAAGCTGCCGCCCGCAGGTTGCTGTTGCATCTGGCCCGGTGCAGGTGCAGGTGCAGCCTGCTGCCGCTGCTGAGACGGCTGGGTGCCCGGTGCTGCCGGCTGGGTGTAACTGCGTGA
>CAXNJF010000218.1:0-4201 GCA_964202585.1 Trichlorobacter sp.
AGAATCTTGACGTTTACTTCCTGACCGGGCTTCAACACCTCTGCAGGCTTGCCAACACGTCCCCAGGAAATGTCAGTGACATGCAGAAGGCCATCAACGCCACCCAGGTCAACAAATGCGCCGTATTCGGTCAGGTTCTTGACGACACCCTGCATAATCTGACCTTCTGACAGTTTCTCCATGGTTGCTTTACGGGATTCAGCACGTTCCTCTTCAAGCAGTGCCCGTCGGGAAAGCACAATGTTGCCACGTTTCTGGTTCAGACTGATAACCTTGAACTGCCCGGCAACACCGATATAGGCATCACCATTACCGGAGGGGCGGGTATCAACCTGCGAGGCAGGCAGGAAAGCATTGATGCCGCCAATGGCAACGGTAAATCCGCCATTGGTCTTGGCAATAATGGTTCCTTCAAGCACAGCGCCTTCTCCGCCAGCTTCGTGAATGGTCTCCCAGGCTGCCATTTGATCGGCACGCTTCTTGGAAAACTTGTTGCCGCCATCACGGCTGGAGACCACTTTTACCTTGTCACCAACACTGACGGTCACATTGCCATCGGCATCTTTAAACTCACTGATAGGAACAAAGCCCTCGGATTTCCGGCCGACATCCACCAGCACCGTATCCGGGTCAACACGAACAACCGTCCCTTCAAGTATTTTATCCCGTTCCGGCCGCTCTTTTTGTTCTTTCAAGCTGGCGCTGAACAGTTCTGCAAATTCGTTGCTCTGGTGCTCAACGTCCATCTCATCAATATCTACGTTGAGCCGTTTCACTTCTGTCATGAGACCCATACCCCCTGGTTGATTTTCGCCGCCTGATTACCGCCGACCGATAACAAGCGCGAGTTGAATATTTTTACACACTTTTATTATTAATTCAATGCGAATTGTTCACTTGTGCCAGACGATCCATTACCTCGTCAATAATCCATTTGGGCGTTGAAGCGCCGGCAGTGACCCCCACGGTCTCAACCCCCTGAAACCACGAACAATCTATTTCTTCAGCAGTTTCTATATGGTGGGTTTTTGGCTGAATTTCTGTGCAGATTTCGGCAAGTCGGCGGGTATTGGCGCTATTGAAGCCACCAATTACCACCACGCAATCTACCTGCTGGGCAAGCTCGGTTGCCTCTTGCTGTCGAACAGCTGTAGCGTCACAGATGGTATTATACACCCGCACTTCTCCACCACGTCGCAGGCATTCAGTTACGACACTTTTCAAGTTGTCAAAAGATTGTGTTGTTTGTGCCACAACCCCCATTTTGCCCATCTTGGGCAGCTTTTTAACCTGATCTCCCGATGCCACGACATAGACTTTATCCTGTCCATAGGAAACAATCCCTTGTACTTCGGGATGGTCGGCATCACCAACCACCAACACGTCATAGCCGGCTTCAGAAAGGTATTTGACGTGTTCCTGGGCCTTCTTGACAAAGGGACAGGTGGCATCAACCACCTCAAGGTTTTTCTGATGAGCCTCATCCATCTCGCTGGCAAGAACACCGTGTGAGCGAATAATAACCGTACCACTGTTGGCGCCGGAGAGATCTTTGACGACCCCGACCCCCATTTCTTCCAGCTTACTCACAACCTGGGGAGAATGGATAATTGGTCCCAGGGTGAAAGTTTTCTGATCTTTGCCGGCAGCTTCAAATGCCATTTGAGTCGCCCGTTTTACCCCAAAACAAAAACCGGCCCGTTTTGCCAAAACTACTTTCATGCCTGCAAACCCTTTCCTGCTATTCGTTCGTGATAGGCCTGTTCCATCAAAGCGATCACTTGATCTATGGTTAAGCCTGTTGAATCAATTGAAATTGCGTCATCTGCCTGCCGTAAAGGCGCCAGTTCGCGTTCAGAGTCCTGTCGGTCGCGTACAACAACATCTTCAATGGTTTGTTCAAGGCCAGCTTTAATCCCTTTGGCCTGAAGTTCAAGAAACCTGCGTCTGCCCCGCTCTTCGGCAGAGGCAGAAAGAAAAAATTTCAGTTCAGCATCAGGAAAAACTACCGTGCCGATATCCCTGCCATCAAGAATTACACCCCCCCTGCCCCCCATCCTTCGTTGAAGCGTCATCATCACCTCTCGCACGGGGGCCAGGGCTGATATTTTAGAGGTAAGCATTGAAATTTCAGGGGTTCTGATCTGATGAGTTATGTCCTGACCATTTGCAAAAACCCGGGTAGTACCGTTATCAAGCTGCAGCTCAACCTCTGCATTCGCACAGAAAGCATCAACTGCCTGACTATTTTCACAATCAAGGCTGGCTTCCCTGGCCAGCCATGCCATAGCGCGATACATTGCGCCGGTATCAATTTCCAGATACCCCAGACGCTTGGAAAGTGCTTTGCTGATAGTACTTTTACCAGCGCCTGAAGGCCCGTCAACCGCTATGACAATTCCTCGCTCCCGCTTCATCGTACTGCCACCCTGTCCAACAGTTCAAAGAAACCGGGAAACGATGTAGCTACGCAGGAAACATCGTCAATTTGGACTTTGTTGCGAGAAACCAGTGCTGCCAGCGCCAGGGACATGGCAATCCGGTGATCACCAAAACTGGTAATTTCACCACCTGCAAGAACTTCTACCCCTTGAATAACCATACCATCTTCCGTTTCTTCAATCTGACCGGCCCCGATGCTCCGAAGGTTCTTTGCCATGGCAGCAATCCGGTCGGTTTCTTTCACCCGCAATTCCCTGGCGTCACGGATCACGGTGGTTCCTTCAGCTACTGAAGCTGCAACAGAGATGGCGGGAAACTCATCAATGGCACGGGGCACCAGATCTCCCCCGATTTCAATTCCTTTTAGACGTGAGGAGCGGACCAACAGATCGGCAACCGGCTCACCGGAAACATCCCGCAGGTTTTGCAGCGTAATATCACCACCCATGGCCTTCAGAATATCAAGCACACCGGTACGGGTAGGATTCACCCCAACATTTTTTATCAACAATTCTGACCCAGGGACGATCAGGGCAGCAACCATAAAAAATGCAGCAGATGAAATATCACCCGGTACGACGATCTCTTGTCCCTGCAACTCTCTGCCGCCCCGCACTACCACACCGTTGCTAAAGGTATCAAGATCAGCTCCAAAGAAACGAAACATCCGTTCAGAGTGATCACGGGAAAGAGAAGGCTCTGTCACACGGGTCTCGCCAGTGGCATACAGGCCGGCCAGCATCAGGGCTGACTTTACCTGGGCACTGGCAATCGGCGAGCTGTAATCAACACCGGACAAAGGTCCACCGGTTATGGCTAATGGTGCCAAGGTACCAGCGCCTCGCCCGGCAATTCGCGCCCCCATCCGGGCAAGAGGTTCCACCACCCGTTTCATGGGACGTTTACGAAGATATTGGTCACCGGTTAAAACCGAGAAAAAACTTTGTCCTGACAAAAGGCCGGTCATCAGCCGAATGGTGGTACCAGAATTGCCGCAATCAAGGACATCGCCAGGTTCTTTCAAACCATGCAGGCCCACACCTTGCACGGTGATGATCTGGCCGTCATCCTCTATCGGCACCCCCATAGCCCGAAACGCCCCCATGGTTGAAAAATTATCTCCGCCACGCAAAAAGTTACTGATCCGGGTAGTGCCACGGGCCAGAGAACCCAGCATGATTGAACGATGGGAAATTGATTTGTCACCGGGGACAGCGAGTTCACCCCGGATAGCACGGGCAGGTAAAACTGTGATCGGTTGCGCGTGGTCGTGCATGGTCACCCCTAAGGAGAAAGCCCCTTACAAAGTCAGATAATTTCGTCTCTCAGCCGTTTTGATGTCGTAAAATAATCTTCAAGCCAAATGCCATCACCGGATGCAACCTTCTCCCGCAAAGCAGAAAATTCCTGCTGATAACGATCAAGCAATGTCAAGAGGGGAAGCCGGTTCATCAGTGCGATATCTCGCCACATAGAGGGATCAGACGAGGCTATCCGGGTAAAATCCCGAAATCCACCGGCTGAAAAAGCCAGTATATTTTCTTCTTCTTCAGCAGAACCGGCCACTGCATGAACCAGTGCGTATGCAACCAGATGCGGTAGATGTGATACCGCAGCAAAGACCCGGTCATGGGTCAAGGGTTCCATACATTCAACCTTACTGCCGGCTTTTTCCCAAAGGTACCGCACCAGTTCAAGCGCCGATTGGTTTGTACGGACGGTCGGAGTCAAAATACAACGACGCCCCTGAAACAGTTCT
>CAXNJF010000219.1:0-4201 GCA_964202585.1 Trichlorobacter sp.
CACAGAATAACCGATGGAGTTGAGCGCCGAAACAAACTGGTCAGTCCTGGTATCCACGGAAGCGGTGGTAACGTAGGTCGTGTTGTCGCTACAGGCCACCAACTGCAGTAAGGTTACAAACCCCAGAGCGGAAAAGAGTGCTGCCCGTAACCACGTACATACTTTTTTCTTCATCTGATTCTCCTTTCATTTTCCACCAGCGCCCCGACCCGGGCAGCCGTCCTGTCTGCCTCCGGCTACTTCAAACGGTAGGTCAAGACGTGGTCCGATTGCCCGCTGGAATGATAACCGGTCACCAGTATCGCCTGATCCGGCTGCAGTGTCAGGCCGTTGGCCACCGTATCACCGCCGGTAGATGAATCAAATACCATTACCCCACCCGCACCAAACGTAACGTCCCAGAGCCCATCAGCAGTAGAGCGCAGTACCACGGCATGCTTGCCGCCGGTACTGCCGGTACTGCTTCCCGCCAGTACAATCCTGCCGTCCGGCTGAACTGCTACACCGTAGGGGTAGGCGTAACTACCGGTCAATCCCGTAAAGGAAAGTACTCCCCCCTGCCCGAAGCTGTTATCTAGTGTGCCGTCGCTATGCAGCCGCAAGGTGACGATCCGGTAACCGTCTGCCGTGCCTGCAGCACCGGCTACCACGATCCTGCCGTCCGGCTGCAGGGCAAGGTTGTTAGCATAATCTGCCCGGTCGGCAGGGCTGCTCCAGATAAAACTGCCGTTGGCGGCAAAGGAGGTATCCAGAGAACCATCCTGTTTGAGACGGAGCACCAGCATATCCTCCTTGCCGCTGACCACTACGGCGCCGCAGGCAACCAGCTTGCCGTCCGGTTGAGCCGCAACAGCGAACCCTTTTTCGTTTTCATTTGCAGAACCGTTGTAGTGAACCACCCCCTGAAGCCCGAAGTCCGGATCGAGCTGCAGGTTACTATCCATTTGCAGCAGGAGCAGATCCTGTTTTTTTGAAAGGGATGACGAACTCTCGCCGATCACCACGATCTTCTGATCTGGAGTAACGGTTATGCCGAAACCGATATCAGTACCCAGATCTGAATACAACAGATCCCTTACAAATCTCCCGTCGGCGGTGAACTTCACAACCAGCAGTTCCCTGCTTCCCTGAACGGTTATATAACCGGCAACGATGATTGAGTTGTCCGCAGGCATGATAGCCAGCCCCAAGCCCCGGTCACGATCATAATCACCATAACGAACAGATCCGTTGGTGCCGAAACTGGTGTCAACCTGACCTTCTCTGGTGTAGCGGACCAGCAGCAGATCATCATCCATGCCGTTGACAGTTGAACCGAGGACAATAATCCTGCCGTCAGACTGCAGTGCGGTTTCAACCCCTCGACTGGTGAATTCGGGGCCGGGGTTAAACAACGCATAACCGAGCGGGGCATTGAAACTGCGGTCAAGTCCCACATAATACTGCGGTATGGGCTCATTGCTGCTGTTGCAGCCAACCAGCGTTACAGCAGTGATAATGCAGATAAAAAGCATGTTCAGGCTCATACAGGTATCCTTATCAATCGCAAAGACGGAATGCAGAACGGGTCCTTGCTACGGTATGAGTGCAGGTGTCACAGCGACGTTGCCGTTGGGAGCCACGGTTACGTTATAGTTGGCTGTGCTGGAAGGATTGCTGACAGAATAGCTGCCTAACGGCGCATTGGCACCTCCTGCGACATTGACCACGCTGATCTTGTCAATGCTCCTGGTTGCGAAGGTTGTGTAGGTACGGGATTCTGCCGTATAGACCGTGACCTGGCTTTCCGAAGCGCCTGCATAGATACCGACCCTGACGGTATTTGCAAAATTGTTGGTAATGGAGACCGTGCCGGCATCGGCATCGGTATGACCGCAGACACCGGCAAGCAGCACCGCTACTGCACTATAGAACAGCTGTTTCTTATTCATCTTGAACTACCTCCTCTTTTTTTTAAGGCTGCGGAAGATGGTGGAGCAATTTCCTTGCCTCATCCAGCCCCACCACACGCAGATTGAAACCGTTGCAGCACAGTTCGGTATAGTCGGGCAGTTCCCGTTCAAGATGGCAGAATCCGACATACCGGTCGTAATAAGGACTGAAAACAAAGCTGGTGAGAATGCCGCAGGTAGCACCTTCCTTACCGAGAAGTAACTGGCCGATCTCTGGCAACACCGGTTCACGGTCTTCCCGCAGGAGGTCAGATACACAGTAGGCCAGCCTGATTCGTCGTTCTTGCACCCCGTCAGTCAGCCCTATCTCGGCCGGGGAGAATATCCCTGCCCCGAACTCCTGGCCATGGCAGATCTTCAATGCCTCAACCCGGGAAATCTCCATCACGCTGATACCGTAGGGGGTTACGCCAGCGGCGATCAGTTCTTGCCAGTAACGCCTGCCTTTTTCCACCGGCAGATACAGCTCATACCCACCGGGCAGGGTAAAGCCGCAGTTGGCGATCAGCAGGTCGTCAACGCCTCGGAAGTGGAAGAATGGCAATGGCTCAAGTTTGAAATGCTCCTGCAGCAGTTGATCAGCCTGTGGCCCTTGAATTTGCAATTTGACATAACGGTCAGTCAGATCCGTGACCTGGTACGCAGCCCTGAATTGATCGTCGAAGATTTCCATAAACTCCGTCCGGTCCAGATTAACGGTGATGAGCAGCTCATGGTTAGAAACCACAAAGATCATACCGTCATCCATCAGCCGCCCATCCCGCACAAAACCACCATACAGCATGCTGCCTGCTTCCCGTGGTGCGGTTTTTGGATTGGTGAACCAGGGGCCGATCGACCGCAGGACATCAGGCCCGGTAACGGAGAGCAGCGTTACCTGACTGATATCGCAGACAGCTACAGCGGTATTCAGCTGCAGGTATTCATTTTGAAGATTGTTGCCGTAGTAATCTACCCACAGTGCATCCCCAAACACGACAAATACCGCACCCAACGCCTGATGCAGGTCGTACAACGGGCTTTGTTTGGGGCTGCGCGTCTCATCGGCAACCTACATACCCAGGGCCTGCATCCCCTTTGTCTTGTCAATGTACTGGATATGCGTGAGATTCATGTTTTTTTCGCGCCATCCTTTATGTGTGACCGTAGTGATGTTGCAAACTCCGCTTCCTGCTCCTTCTCCACAGCAAGGGCAGCGCCGATAATACCGGCCTGATTCTGAAAACGGGCAGGCACAATCTTCGCCCTGGCCTGCAGCAGGGGCAGGAAACAGTCAGATTTTTTTGTGATCCCCCCGCCGATGATGAACAGATCCGGTGAGAAAAGAATCTCCATCCTTGCCAGAAACTCATTCAGCCGGAGACACCACTCTTTCCAGGTCAGATTATTTTCCTTTTTAACCAGCGCCGAGGCCCGATGCTCCGCTTCCTTGCCCCTGATTTCCAGATGCCCGAACTCCGTGTTGGGCAGCAGGCGTCCCTGATAAAAGACTGCACTACCGATACCGGTCCCCAGGGTAAGCATAATCACGGTGCCGGTGACCCCCTTGCCAGCCCCCAGCTCAATTTCGGCTATTCCTGCTGCATCTGCATCATTCAGCAGCAACACAGGGGATTCAGTTCGTTCTGAAATAATCTTTGCCGCATCGAGCCCGATCCAGCCTTTATCAAGATTTGCCGCTGTCAGAGTGACACCCTGCTTGATTACGCCGGGAAAAGTGCAGCCCAGCGGGTGCCCTGCCCAGTTAAAATGACGGACCAGCTTTGATAAGGTTTTGACAACCGCATCAGGATCCGATGGATTCGGAGTTTCAACCCGATAACGTTCTGCTGTGAGTTCGCCGGTTGCTGTATCAACTGTTGCCCCTTTGATGCCGGAACCACCAATATCTATTCCCAGAATTTCCATGGTTCACCCCCATACAAAATGTACCACCGGATTTCGATCATGCAACTCCATTATCTTGCAGAATTCATGTTCTCTTAAAATGACAGCTTCTGACAGCCTCTATCTGTCATTGCCAATAACGGCCGTGAGGCGCTGGAGCGCTGGCGCAAAGGAGGGATTGACCTGATTCTGATGGATGTACAGATGCCGGTTATGAACGGCACGGAGGCGGTGGCAACCATCCGCCGAGAAGAGCAGGAATCAGGAAGTCATATCCCGATCATTGCTCTTACGGCGGATGCACTGAAGGGTACTGAAGAAGAGCTGCTCAGTTCCGGCTTTGACGGCTACCTCAGTAAACC
>CAXNJF010000220.1:0-4179 GCA_964202585.1 Trichlorobacter sp.
CCTCAGTCCGGAAGTCGTGGCATCATCAAGGGCAAGCATCAGCGGTGCACGGTGCTTGTGCAAAGAATCAAACCCGCCGCATTTAATCAGTGCTTCCATCACCCGCTTGTTAACCCTCCGCAGGTCAACCCGCTCGCAGAAATCGTAGATGTCGCTGAACGGGCCATCTTTGCGGGCTTCAATGATTGATTCAACCGCACCGCCACCCACTCCTTTTACCGCCCCCAGTCCGAAGCGCATTGACTTGCCTGCCACCGTAAAGGACTGACCCGAGGTATTGATGTCCGGCGGTAGTACCTCTAACCCTTGTTCACGGCAGTCGCTGATGCTTTTGAGTACCTTGTCGGTGCTGTCCATGTCGCAGGAGAGCAGGGCGGCCATAAATTCAACCGGATAGTGGGCTTTCAGGTAGGCGGTCTGATACGCAATCAGGGCATAGGCAGCGGAGTGAGACTTATTGAAGCCGTACTCGGCAAATTTAGCCATCAGATCAAAGATCGCCTCAGCTTTTTTGGGGTCTATGCTCTGCTTTTGAGCCCCTTCAAGAAACTGGTCTTTCTGGCGAGCCATCTCTTTTTCATCCTTCTTACCCATGGCGCGGCGCAACAGGTCGGCCTGTCCCAGGGAGTAACCAGCCAAAGAGCGGGCGATCTGCATGACCTGTTCCTGATAGACGATAACCCCGTAGGTGTCTTTCAGGATCGGTTCCAGCTGGGGCAAGTCGTAGACCACCTGTTTGCGACCATGTTTGCGCTCGATAAAGTCATCCACCATGCCGCTTCCCAGCGGGCCGGGACGATAGAGGGCGCAGGCAGCGATTACATCCTCAAAGCAGGATGGTTTCAGCTTGACCAGCATTTCTTTCATGCCGCTGGACTCAAGCTGGAAGATGCCGGTGGTGTTACCGGCGGTGATCAGGTCGTAGCTGTCCTTGTCGTCATCCCGCAGGCGGGTGATGTCAAAATCCGGGTCTTTGCCTTCCCTCACCATCCGCACTGCGTTCTGAATGACGGTCAGGTTTTTGAGCCCCAGAAAGTCGAACTTGACCAGACCGACCATCTCAACATACTTCATGGAGTACTGGGTGTTGATGCCCCCGGTCTTCTGATCCTTGTAAACCGGCAGAAACTCTTCAAGCTGGTCCGGCGCAACCACCACTCCGGCAGCATGGGTACCGGCATGGCGGGCAAGTCCTTCCAGGCAGATGGCGATATCCAGCAGCTCTTTAACCTGGGGATCACTTTCAGACAGTTCCTTCAGTTGTGGTTCCATCTGGATCGCTTTCGGCACGGTCATCTTCAGATCGTCAGGGAT
This sequence comes from Trichlorobacter sp., assembly GCA_964202585.1. Classification (GTDB taxonomy): domain Bacteria; phylum Desulfobacterota; class Desulfuromonadia; order Geobacterales; family Pseudopelobacteraceae; genus Trichlorobacter. Next base: position 1,315 of record CAXNJF010000220.1, read on the forward strand.
CAGTTTTGCGATCTTGTCAACCGGACCGTACTCCATCCCCAGGGCACGGCCCACATCCCGGACCACCATCTTGGCCTTCATGGTGCCAAAAGTAATGATCTGGCAGACCCGCTCACGGCCATACTTCTGTACAACATAGTCTATAACCTTCTCCCGTTGATCCTGGCAGAAGTCCACGTCTATATCAGGCATGGAGATCCGTTCCGGGTTCAGGAACCGCTCAAACAGCAGGTTGTAGGGCAGGGGGTCAAGGTCAGTGATCCTGATGGCGTAGGCAACCAGTGACCCGGCAGCCGAACCCCGGCCCGGTCCTACCGGAATCCCCTGTTGTTTGGCCCAGTTGATGAAGTCAGCCACGATCAGGAAGTAGGCGGGGAATTTCATTTCACGGATACAGGCAAGCTCGATCTTCAGGCGATCATGGTAGGCCTGCACCTGCTCGTCGGTCATGTCCGGGTACTTGGCCCGGATCGTCACCAGTCGTTCGACTAGGCCGGCCATAGCCTGTTCTTCCAGCATATCATCATGGGTCTTGCCTGCCGGCGGTTCAAAGTGGGGGAAGTAGTAGTCCTTGTCCAGTGGCAGCTCAAGGTTGCAGCGTTCGGCAATGGCCACCGTATTGCTGATCGCCTCCGGGGCGTAATGGAAGGCGGCAGCCATCTCCTCCGGGGTCTTGACGAAAAACTCGTCTGCCGAGAACTTCATATGGGTGGGATCAGACATGGTTTTACCGGTCTGGATGCAGAGCAGCACTTCGTGTGCCTTGGCATCCTCCCGGTGCAGGTAGTGGCAGTCATTGGTGGCAACCAGCGGCAGGTTCAGCTCTTTGGCTACCTCCATCAGCCGCTGGTTAACAGTGTCCTGTTCCGGCAGGGTGTTTTCCTGAATCTCGATATAGTAGCGGTCAGGAAACAGCTGGCTGTACCAGCGGGCTGTCTCAAGCGCCTCCTCCATCCGGCCCCGGCCGCACTGCATGGCCACTTCACCCTTCAGGCAGGCTGAAAGAGCGATCAGTCCGCCACTATGCTTTTCCAGCAGGGCACGGTCAATGCGGGGACGGTAGTAGAATCCTTCCTTGTATCCGGCCGAAGTCAGGTACGAGAGATTTTTGTACCCTTCAAGGTTCTCACATAACAGGATCAGGTGATAGGCCGCCTCGGAAATCCCTTTGGCATCCTTTGAGAACCGTGAATCAGGAGCAATATACAGCTCACAGCCGATGATCGGCTTGATCCCGGCCTTTTTACACTTCAGATAGAATTCCACAGCGCCAAACATGTTGCCGTGGTCAGTAATCGCCAGGGCGGGCATCTGGTACTGCCTGGCCTTGGCAACCAGATCTTCAATCCGGATTGCTCCGTCCAGAAGTGAGTACTGGGAATGAAGATGGAGATGGACAAAGGGGGTGATGGGACTATTTTCAGGTACTTCCATGGGGCAGCCTCCCGACAGAACAATGAGGGAGAGAGTATGCCTTATGACAAGATGTAGTGTCAATGTCGGGGTTTTGACGCAAGATATTGCGAATGTCTGGAGACGATCCGTTAGCGTCCTTTTCCTGCGAGCCCCCTCATTTTTCAATGGACAGACTATGAATGACTGGTTGATTTGACTGATATCCTGGATTATGCTGTGTCGGCAGGTAAAGAGAGGTTTATGCCAAAGCAACGACTTGACAAATTGATGGTAGAACGGGGGCTGGCCCCTTCCCGGGAAAAAGCCCAGGCACTGATTATGGCCGGGCAGGTGGTGGTGGGAGACCATGCCGGCCAGAAGCCCGGTCAACAGGTTACTGCGGATGTGGAAATCAGGATCAAGGGCGAGGTAATGCCCTATGTCAGCCGGGGTGGACTGAAGCTTGAAAGGGGGCTGGATGCCTTTGATATTCAGGCGGTGGGTCGAATAGCCATTGACGTGGGGGCATCCACCGGTGGTTTTACCGACTGCCTGCTGCAGAGGGGAGCGTCAACTGTTTACGCTGTGGATGTGGGCTACGGTCAGCTGGCCTGGAAGTTGCGGGAAGACCTGCGGGTAAAGGTGCTGGAAAAGACAAACATCCGCCACCTGCAGGCGGATCAGCTTGATCCGCTGCCGAACCTGGCAGTGATCGACGCTTCCTTTATCTCGCTCAATCTGGTACTGCCCCCCACCTTGTCGCTGTTGACCCGTCCTGCCGAAGTTGTCGCACTGGTGAAACCCCAGTTTGAGGTAGGCAAGGGAGCCGTTGGTAAAGGCGGAATCGTGCGCGATCCCAAATTGCATGACGATGTATTGCACCGGATGGAAACCCTTGCCATTGAGCTTGGAGCTGAACTGATCGGTATCTGTGAATCCCCTATCCACGGGGCTGATGGTAACAAAGAATTTCTGATGGGACTTCGCATTACAGGAGAGAGAACATGAGCGACTGTATCTTCTGCAAGATCATAGCCGGTGAAATTCCTGCAAAAAAGGTCTACGAGGATGACCAGATGGTGGCGATCGAGGATATCGCCCCCAAGGCGCCGCTGCATCTGCTGCTGTTGCCAAAACGACACTTCAGTAACTGTCTGGATATGACTGAACAGGATGAGGCCGCAGTGGGCCATCTCTTCCGCGTGGCAGGGCAGTTGACCAGAGAACGTGGCCTGTCGGAAGGGGGCTTCCGGCTTGTTCAGAACAATGGTGTTGACGCCGGTCAGACGGTATTTCACCTGCATATCCACTTACTGGCAGGGAGAGAGCTGCAGTGGCCTCCGGGGTAACGAAAAAAAGCAGACAAAAGCAAGAGGAGATTGTTCCCAACAAGCTCTGTGCCCGTTGCAGGAGGAAATGCAAGCAGCCAAAGCTTGCCGTTATTTCCTCCTGTCCGCGCTACTATCCGCT
>CAXNJF010000221.1:0-4169 GCA_964202585.1 Trichlorobacter sp.
GCCTGATCAGTCAGACAATCGGGCCGGGTACCAACCGATATTCCAATCACATCGGGCATACTCAAGGCACGCTGGTACAACTCTGCCAAAAGATCTACCGAGGCGTAAGTGTTGGTATATTTCTGAAAATAGACGATAAATTTTTCAGAATGAAGCCGGGTGCGGTGATAGGCCATACCGCTCGTCACCTGCTCTTCTAAAGAAATTTCGGACAGGGTCTCACGGGGAGAAAACGAGACGTTGTTGCAGTAGATGCAGCCGCCGGTCCCTTTGCTGCCGTCCCGGTTGGGACAAGTGAACCCGGCATCAACATTGACTTTGCTGACCCGGCAGTCGAAGCGGTTGCGCAGGTAGTGTCCGTAGGAGTTTATCCGCAGATCAGGATGAATATAATCAGATGAAAACAACTGCATAACAAACCTTTTATTCTTAACGCAGAGGCGCGGAGTTACCGAGACGCAGGAACAACAAAATCCATAGGGAAATACAGAATCAACAGCTTGCTCTCTGTGCCTCTGCGTTAAGGTTTATAACATCAATCCCCGCCGGAATTGCTCGGCAGCAGCAGCCGGATCCGCTACTGCCAGAATATCCGAAATCAGCGCCACCCGGAAACATCCGCTGGCAGTAACCTGAGCCAGGTTTGACTGCTTGATCCCTCCCAGGGCAAAGACCGGACCGTTCACGCCCTCGCAGGCCCGGGCCAGTTTAGTCAGGCCTACCGGCTCACCATAGGCAGCCTTGGACGGCGTGGGAAAAACCGGGCCGAAGGTGACAAAATCAGCTCCCTTGGCCAAGGCAGCGGCAGCCTCACCAACGCTATGACTGGAGTAGCCGATCAACAGATCAGGCGCAATTCGCCGGGCGGCAGTTACCGGTAGGCTCTGCTTTCCAAGATGGACGCCGTCTGCCTCAACAGCGAGGGCAACATCGATCCGCTCGTTAATCAACAGCCGGGCATCAAAGCGGCTGGTCAGAGCACGCAGTTCCCAGGCCAGTTCGTACAGTTCGGCAGCTGCCAGATCCTTTTCCCGTAACTGAACCGCCCGCACCCCGCCGGACAAAGCTGCCTCTACGACTTCAAGCAGCGGCCTGCCAGCGGTCTGGTGGCGGTCAGTAATCAGGTAGAGCGAAAAATCAATCACGAGCCGATCAGATCAGTCAAAGGGCTGGAAGCTGTTGCATAGAGTTTCCTCGGAATCCGGCCCGCTTCATAGGCCAGACGACCAGCTTCAACTCCCAGCTTCATGGCCCTGGCCATGGCAACCGGATCCTTGGCACCGGCTATGGCAGTGTTCATCAAAATTGCGTCACAGCCTAATTCCATGGCGATGGCAGCATCGGAGGCGGTACCGACCCCGGCGTCCACAATCACCGGTATACTGACCGCTTCCATGATGATCCTGATGTTGTAGGGGTTGCGGATACCAAGCCCACTGCCGATTGGGGCGGCCAGAGGCATCACCGCAGCGCAGCCAAGCTGTTCCAGTTTTTTACAGAGAATCACATCATCGCTGCAATAGGGCAGTACGGTAAATCCCTCAGCAATCAGTACTTTTGCAGCCTTGAGGGTTTCTTCATTATCCGGAAAGAGGGTCTTTTCATCACCCAGAACCTCAAGTTTGACCATACTGGAAAGACCGGCCTCCCGTGCCAGACGACAGGTGCGGATGGCGTCTTCAGCCGTAAAGCAGGCAGCAGTGTTAGGCAGCAGGGTATACTTTTTCGGATCGATGAAGTCCAGCATGCACCCTTTACCCATCTCGGCCAGATTCACCCGGCGTACAGCCACCGTAATGATCTCGGCACCGGAAGCCTCCAGAGCCGCCACCATCTGCTCATTACTCGCATATTTACCGGTTCCTACCATCAGCCGGGAATTGAACTCTTTTCCCGCGATTGTCAACGTACCTTGTGCCATGGTGTTATCCTCCTCCTACGAAGTGAACGATCTCGATTTTGTCCTCATCCTGCAAGGTATGTTCGCTATAGGTCGCTTTGGGAACGATCTCCAGATTAACCTCTACCGCTACCCGTGTAGCTGTGATCTGCAATTCATCCAGCAGCTGCCGGACCGTCATGCCCTCAGAAACCTGCCGTTTTTCTCCGTTGATGTTGATCTGCATGAACCATCCCTCCAGAAATAAAAAAGCCGCCCCTTGTATCAAAGGGGGCGGCGATTTGGATAACTCTTATTCAAAACGGCCGCTTCCCTACGCCGGAATTACCCGGATCAGGTTCCAAGGGTCGCAGCCTGTGCTGCTCTCAGTCGAAACTCCCCTAGCGATACTCTAAGTGGTAAAAGCTGAAAGAACGTTCGTTAACCTAGTGTATTCACCGTTCGTTGTCAACGGGATTATCCTGCCGGAACTCCCGATTTTCCTGTTTATTAACAGGATTAATGCAGTTTTTACAGATTGTGGTATAGTCACGCATTAAGTACTGACCGGCAGGAGATCATTCCTATGGCTAATAAACGCAATAACAACAGAAAACGCAAACGGCTCGCGGTGAGTTTCGGGATTGAAAGTTCCGGAGAACGGCGAGCCTTTACTGACGACATCTCTCCGCTTGGCATGTTTATCAGAACGGCAAATGTCTGTAACCCCAACACGATGGTATCGGTTGAACTGCTGGTTGATAGTCGACCGATCAGGTTTGAGGCGCTGGTCATGTGGGCCAAGCGGGTTCCTCAGAATCTGTTCCACCTGGTTAAGAAAAGTGGCATGGGAGTAAGGATTATCCGCTTTCTCGATGGCCTGGATTATTATATGGAGCTCTGCGAACAGATGAACAATGAAACCATAGAGAGGCAGCCATCATGTGCAGAAAAATCTTTATTGGAGCAACCGGACAGCACTGTGGTAAAACAACCATCTCTCTCTCCCTGATCCACCTTGCTCGCCGGAAGTACCAGCGAGTTGGCTTCATGAAACCGATCGGCCCCAAGTGCATTCAATATAACGGGCTGACTATGGATAAGGATGCGGCTATGTTTTCCAGCGTCTTTGGCATGGACGAGATTGCCCATCTGATGTCCCCCATGACCCTGACTCCTGGCTCAACCCGCAATTTTCTTGATGGCCTGGTTGATTCGCAGGCTCCCAGGCAGGCGATACTCAAGGCCTGTGCCGAGCTTGAGCAACAGCTTGACTTCCTGATCATCGAAGGCGCCGGTCATGGTGGTGTTGGTTCGGTGGTAGGGGTCAACAATGCCCAGGTAGCTGCCATGCTCGATGCCCCGGTGCTGATGGTAACCGGGGGTGGGATCGGCAACGTGATCGATGCGGTCGAGTTGAATCTGGCATTATACGCACGCGAACAAGCCACAGTCAGAGCAATCATGGCCAACAAGCTTGTTCCTGATAAGCGGGAGCGCTCCCTTGCTTATCTCAACAAGGCATTCCAGAGCAAGGACCTGCTGGTGACCAGCGCCTTTGACTATTCTCCTATTCTGGCTGACCCGACCCTTCAGCATGTTGCAGAACTTCTTGAACTACCACTCCACGGTGACCCGGGAGAGCGCAGCCGGATCTGTCACACGATTCAACTGGGAGCTGCCTCTTCACAGCGGGTAATTGACAGCCTTGAAGCTTCAACGCTGCTGATTGTGACCAGCTCTCGCGATGAACTGATTGTGACCGCCTCATCTTTGCACCATATTCCCGAGTTTCGGCAACGTCTGGCCGGAATGATTGTGGCTGGCCATGCCCCGGTCTCCACTATTACCCAGCGAATCCTTGATGACAGCAAAATACCCTATATCAGGATCGAGGAAACCACCTCCGAAGTATACTATCGGCTGCGTGAGCATGTTTCAAAAATCGGACCTGATGATACGGAAAAGATTGAACTTATTAACTCAATCGCCGAAAAGTACATAAGTTTTGATGCGATAGACGCCATGCTGGACTAAGTAACGCCAGTTTCCAGCCCCCTACCAGCCGAAAAAGCTTGACCATATCCAGTTGTTCGATATTATTAACGAAATATTTACGTTGAGGCTCCCATGATTCTGGTTACCCGCCTGGACAGACAAACCATGTTTCTTAATCCTGACCATGTCGTCAGTATCGAGGAAACTCCTGATACGGTCATTACCCTGTTTAACGGGAATCACATTCTTGTTCGTGAACGGTGTCAGGTGCTTTTGAACCGGATTATCGCTT
>CAXNJF010000222.1:0-4157 GCA_964202585.1 Trichlorobacter sp.
AGGGGACATACTGAATGGTCCAGCCTTCACGCCGGGCAACCTCATTGAGGATATCAGGCATAATGCCCTGGGCCTTGCCATCCGGTGCAGTACTGTTCATGGGATGGTTCTGTTCATAGCCAACCTTGACGATTGGGCCTGCCTGCACCGGGTGCGGAAAAGCACAAACCATCAGGAAAGCGAGAATGCCAAACAGAAAAGTATGCTTCTTGTTCATACTAGATGCCCCTTGTTTATGGGATGAAGGATAAATGCATCAGGAAGCAACAGCGATCATGTCCCGTCCACCCGCTTTGGCCCGGTACAGGGCAGCATCAGCCCGCTTGAGAATAGCATCAAGGGATTCATCATCATTTTTACAACAACTGAGCCCCAGGCTGGCAGTAACCGGGAAGGATGCCGGGCCATAGTAAAACGGTGCTGATCTGATGCTTTTCCAGATCCTCTCTGCCACCATCAAGGTTTGATCACCGGTTGCATCGGTCAGAAAAACCGTAAACTCCTCACCGCCATACCGACCGATTATGTCGTAGGGACGGACGCTGGCACCCAGCCGTCGAGCCAGATCCACCAGCACTGCATCACCACCCTGATGTCCGTGGGTATCGTTAATGGATTTAAAATAATCGATGTCCAGTATGATGCATCCCAGGGTACAACCCACCGGTTGATGTGCCTTGGTCCGCTTCAACCGCTCAAGTTCCTGCTCGCCCCGTTCCAGCAGATAGCGCCGGTTAGGGATGCCGGTCAGGGCATCGGTAATGGCCAGCTCATGTACCAGCCGTTGTTCCTTGTTACGTTGGGTCATATCACGCAGAATTGCACTCAGCATCTCGTGGCCTTCAATAATCAGCAGACTCACGGCAACATCCATCTCAAGTATGGCACCGTCTTTATCACGGCACAGGACGCCGTTAAGATGAAGATTCCGCCTGCGTCTGATCATTTTCAGCAATGCAGGAAGTCTGTTACCGGTGACCAGCAGCCGGTCCGGGGTCAAGAGCGGCAGCTCGTTCTGCTGATAACCGGTTATGCGATAAAATGCCTGATTAGCGTCAATAATCTTCACAAGGGAGGGGTCAAACAGAAGGATGGCATCGCTGCTCTGCTGCAACACAGTGCGGTGCTTCAGCTCACTGACCTGCACTTCCTTATGGGCACGCTCAAGCGATTCAAGCATATTGTTGACCGCATTTCCCAGCCGTTTCAGCTCCTGGGCTCCGCCAACCTCCAGGCGTTGGCCGGTATCCCCACTTTGGGCAATTTCGTCGGCCTGCCTGCTCATCCGGACCAGATGACGAACAATCCCTTTTTCTCCGTAAAGCATGAACACAATCGCAACCAGCGCTCCGCTCATCACCAAAACAAGAGAAACGTAGAGCGACGAGGTACGACCGAGCTGATAAATGCTGCGCGAGGTGTTGACCTGCAGGGTAAGAACCGGCGTACCAAGGATATCACTCAGCAACTGTTCGCCACGAATCCGTTGCTCATCAAGGGCAGTAAAGCGGAGCTTCTGGTGCAGAGTAAGACCACTTACGCCTTTGATCAGGCGGATATCCAGCATGGTTTGACGTTTGATAGTATCAATCAGGGCCTCATCCAGCAGCCGTCCAACAATAAAAATACCACGTGACGGACCACTGAAGGCACTGGTAATGATCGGTCGGGCTGCTACCAGCAAAGGACCATCCGGCAGCATGACAATACCTCGCACTCCCTCATTGAGCGGACGGTTTTTCAGCAGTGAGATGACCGGTTCAAGCGCTTCAGACAGTCTGTCTGGGGCTGGAGCTTCCTGCTGGGTCTTGAGAGACATCCATTTTCTGTATACTTGCTTGTTTTCTGAATCCAGAAACAACATCAGCTGCACATCAATGCCGACAACAGATTTATCAGGCATGTTTGACGTTATGTAAGCCTGATTACGGTCAACAATAAATTTGCAGGTATCATCCCAGGCTGACCAATCCAGAGCGGTCCGGTCAAGCTCCTGCAAGCGCAAGCTAATCGTATCAGTGGCCCGCTTCAGATCATTTGCCATCTGCCGCTGCTCAATCTCTTCATAACCATCCAGAAACACCGTGCGTGAAAGCACAATGATAACGGCAAACAAGGCAAACAGAAGCCCGATTGACACACGTGCCAGCTGACAACGAATTCCGGTCATGGGTTTCTCCAGGCAGGGATACGATACAGATTGAGAATAACACTTAACATTAAAATAAAAGTACCACTTGCGCGGTTACTGTCAAGCAAGCGCCATGCAAGCAAGCAATCTTTTAGGAAGGATGGTCAAAAAGGCAGGGCAGAATGTAACAAATCCGGAGCAAAGACAGGCACCGAAAAAGTTATGACCATGCATGTATCTTGGAAGTTTCAGGAATGAAGCTTTCAGAAGCTGTTGGTCAGATACCTTCCCAACCAAACAGGCCGGTACCTTTCGGCACCTCAATAATTACCCGATCACCTTCCTTAACCTGCAGATGTTCAGCAACAGCAATGGTAATCAATACTCTGCCGTCAAAGAGATTTTCTTTATCATCTTCAATGATATGAAGCGGTATAATAGTTGAAAGGTTGTTTGCGGGGTTCATCAGGGTAAACTTTTTTGAAGGGCGTGAGCTGTAGTGACGCCAGATGCTACGACAAGTAGCCCTGTTAACGGAGACCTGTTCCGTCATGGAATCCCAGAAGGTCCCGCCGCTTTTTTCCACAATCTGTACCTGTAATAACATCTTGCCATTTTCCACCTGCAGCGGCATGAAGGTCCAACCGGTACCTGACTGCAACGGCGGTGTCAACGACTTGGGAGGCGCTGCAGCTGCCTGGGGAGCAACCTGCTGCAATGGTAGTTTCTCCATTTTCTTGGCGGCAACATTCAGGGCGATCGAGAGCACCTGCAAATTGACTCCCGGCTCGCAAAGGAGTACCAGAGATTTTTCCCCAACAGACCGGGCAACCAGTTTGCCCAACTCAAAGCGAATCTCTGCCTGCCTGACACCACCGGTTACATCTTCAAGACCAAACTGCTGCTCCATCAAAAGGGTAGCAACCCTGACAAGCTGATCACTGTCATACATATCCGGCATTGACCGGACAAGCAACTGTCCCGCATCATTTGTAATCATACCGCCAGTAACCCCCGGCGAAGTAACAACACTGCGCAGTATCGTCTCCATACTTCCCCCTAGCCTTGATTCGCCAGGGCTCGGCGGATTTCCGCCTCAACCTGAGACGGTTTCGCCTCACCCTGGACGCTTACAAAAAGATAGTTTTTGGCCCCTTCAAGGCTCACAAGATGGCCACTTACCCCCTGAATCACTGCTCCCTTGAAACCGCCTAACCCCAGTTCATCTGCTATCTGGGTAGATGTCGATACCAGGTACATCCCCTGTGCTGCGAGGGCCTCAGCATTGCTGCCAACTGACTGCACGACCGTCCCGCTCCGGTCAGTCAAGGCAACATCCTGTAAACCGGCTATACCGGACAGTCGCTCCTTCATGCCTGCTCCTCCCTTTTTTGCCTGGGTGGTATCTGTTGCAGAATTCTCATGCTCAAGACCGGCTGCGATCTCATCCTGAAGTCGCAAGGCATCCAGCAAAAGAAACTGTAAACTCTCGTTAATTGTTTGGCGAGTGGTACTTACCTTTGGTTCAGCCCTGAAGGTCCCCCCCCCCCATGCAAGTATCCGGGCAAAGGCATCCTTACCTTCAAACTGATCAAGCTGTGCGTGAGTCAGATCACCATCACGGAAAAAGAGATGCCCGGACTTCATTCCCTGCTCCACCACAATCCGCCCGCTAAAACGTCCCATGGCCTTTATCTGCAGAAGGTCGGTCAGGCTCATGCCTGATACTTCACCATCAAATCCGGCTGACTGTTGGGCTACACCGCTCATGCCCGCCCCTTTCGTCGATAAAGGTCGCATACATAACAGCTGTTTAGATTACATTATAAGTAAAAAATACTGCTTTTATTAACATTATTTAAAAACATAGATATTTACATATTCTTATTTATTTCAATTTACATAAAACATTGTTTTTGTCAATCCCGCATCTTGACAGTGAGAATAACAACACGTCTCCAAAGCTTGGGTCTGCGACAAAAAAATCGGTTTTCTTGACTAAGCCCTTTTTTTACCCTATTATCTG
>CAXNJF010000223.1:0-4155 GCA_964202585.1 Trichlorobacter sp.
GTCACGCTTGGTGTGGTAACCAACACCCTGAAGCTGACATATTTGTGGCTTAGGGATCATATTCAACTAATGGACAAAGACATGGTTTCTGCAAATGGCAGTAACAAATAGCTACGCCACAAGTGAGTCACCATGTTAACACACATTACAAACGACTGTTCCGCCTCAGTCGGAAATGGACTTTCAGGCCGCTTGATCTAATGGTGAGAGTGAACTCGATAAATGATGGTGTCCCATACAGGCTATTTGATGGAATCTGACCACGAAACATGATGGGCAGCCTGGCAGTGCAGGTGAAGTTTTTTTCAGTTTCTCTTCACCTGCCGCTTTAGCAGTGTCTGCGCTTTTTTATGGCTGTATCCGATATCCTCCCTCGTTACCTCAGAGACCCAAACCGGGTAGTTATAATCCATCGTCCTGATCAGTATCCCGCCCTTGTAATCAGTGATACTCGTAATTGAGCCAGTTTTCGTATTCCTTTCAAACCAGGTGGTATTTTCCGCTGTACATTCAATTCGAACGGTTTCCAGTCGTCCCTTGTGGGGATTGTAGACGGTCATTTCCCTATCACTGGTTTCGCTTGTGCCGAGTTTGTGGTGGAGCAAACAGATCAAAGTAGAGCGACTCATCAATCCTCGGCAGGTTTTGTTCTGCAGCTGCGGTGAGCAGTTCTGCTGCCATCTGATTCAGCACCCGTAAGTTTCCCTGTGCGTGGGTAGCCAGGGTCTGCACCAGATCCTGTGTGACCAATTGTGGAGCACCTGCCTGGTGCAGAGCAAACTGGAGGTAGTCAGTCAACTCTTCCGGAGTAAGCGGTGAAAGCGTCAATCTGGTTTTGATTCTACTGCCCAGTGGTAGCAATTCTGGAGTCCTGAAGCGTTGCGGCAATCTGGTATCACCACACAGAACCGTAAAGAGCAGGCTTTTTGAATCAAAGCTTGCACTTTGCAGCAGCCTGAGCTCGGTCAGGCATTCGGCACTCATCTCCTGAGCTTCATCAATCAGAATTACCGGACGTAGCAGTGTTGTCTCGCAATGGGCCTGCCAGCGGGCTCTTAAGCTCTTAAATCCCCCGTAGCGGTTTGTAAGATTAAGCGGCACGCCGAACAACTCACCCAGCTCCCGGTAAAAATCGGCAACCTTGCTTTGTGGCCGCTCCATCACCCCCACGGTAAGATCAGGCATCTGAGCCAGCCTTTTTGCCACCCACTGCAGGGTCTTGGATTTTCCATAGCCGGGCTCTCCGGTAATAAGGACAAAGCCGCCCTGAGTGACCAGTGGTTCCAGCTTCCTGACAAAGGATTCAGTTCCCGGTATCGGCCAGAGTGCCTCTGCAGGGAGATCCGGCAGAAATGGATTGTACTTGAGCCCATAGAGAGCAAGCAGTGTCTTATGGTTCATCGAACACCTCCTGATTGGTAAGGAATGCCGGGGGTAGTCCGGTTGCTGCATACTCAGCAAGCCACTTGCCTACCAGGGCAGGCAACGGTTTGTGTTCAGTCTCAACCGGCAACGGAGAAACCGCTTCATGACAACGGCGCAGTCCGTCAGCATTTTTCTGCTTATCCTGGGGCAGCAGTTTTGCCAGCACAGTATCGCCTTCTCCATCCATGAGATGAACACTGCTCATATCCCAGCTTGTGTAGCGCAGCTTGACCCGAGTGAGGGTTCTGTAGCGGGAGGGGAGTTCAAAGCGGACACCATCAACAGTGACCGTGCCATCGGAACTGCGCTGGGTGCGGGTTGCCTTCCGGGTAAAGGCCAGTTGGAGCATTTCCAGCATTGGAGCAGGGCGGACAACTGACGGTCCGGCAAGCATCCGGGAAAGAGGTGATGTTTTTATTTCGCTGTGAGTACGGCGATGATAGTCCTGTTCCACCCATGCCTGGCTGACATGGTTGAGTTCAGTCAGGCCAAGGGGTTCTGTTCCGCGCAATAGCTCCATCAGACGCCCTTCAAGCTGAGCCCAGAACACCTCTTGTTTGCCATTTTGGTATGGTGAATAAGGGAGCGTGGTTTCATGGTTTACGCCGAGTCTGGCCAGACCTTCAGTCGTCTCTCCGGCGGTCATGGCAGCACCATTGTCAGTCATAAGTGATCTGGGCAGCCCCCTCTTCAGGAATGCCTGGGTAAGTGCGTGGATCAGGTTTCTGGCTGACTCGGCCGGATACCATTGCAGGTGGCAGCAGAGACGTGAACAGTCATCAATTACAGCGCAGGCAAAGGGGGTATGCCAGGCTCCGGTCTTGTCAACCACCCTGATACTTCCCTGATGGAAGTCAAGGTGCCACAGGGCATGGACATGACTGACTTCAAATCCTCTGATCTCATGGCTTAAGCGACGACGTGCCGCACGGCGCTGACCTTCAGTCGGGTCTGTCGGTTCTTTACGACGCAGCCATCCCTTTTCCCGCATATGACGTCGTACCGTCTGGTAACTGGGCACGGCACCCAACTCAGGTCTGGCGGCTGCTTCAGCAACAAGGTTGTCGTAGTGAAGCTGCACCGTCCAGCGGGGGTATTGTTGATGCTGGATGGCAAGTGCAGACAGAGCTGCATCAGACAGGGCAGACCGCTCACCTGCATCTGAACGCAGCTTGCGACGCAGCGCTAATACAGGATCGGCAACATTTCTGGCCTGATAGTACCAACGCTCTATGGTGGAAAACCCCAGGCGGATGCTGGTACCCCGCTTTACCGGATGCTGGTACACCCGCTCTGACAATTCCCTGATGGCTGCCTGTAATTCACCGGGGCCAGGGGGACTGGCCAGCAGTGGACCGATTACCTGCAGGCGGAAACGGGCAAAGCGCTCTTTGACTGAAACATCCTGATCACTCATCACGGCTCCTTTGTGCTTAATAAAAAACGGTGCCGCGTTATAGACCAGCAGGCCATGAATCTGAAGTTTCAACTTTTGCGGGGAACCTCGGAAGTGAGTGCAACCCTCATATTCTTTGATCAAGACAAGCCAAGTCGAAGCAGGCGCAGACAGCTGACCAAAACGGTTTCAGGATCGCCACGGGATAATCCCAGCCGATCAAATACTGCCAAGGGGATTGTATCAGCAGTCACCGGCGGCATGAACCTACCACACAGCCTCTGCCAGAGTTCACTGCAGGGGAATACAGCGCGGAAATACGCAAGCCAGCGGATGAGTGTCTGACGGGACACGCCGAACAGTTCCTCGATTCTGCGGGCGCAGAACCCTGAACTGCGCTGCTGGTACAGGGCCGTCACAACCAACATGACAACACCCCAATACACCCGCCGACCCCAGTACAAAACTGACAAAGGCAGTGTACGGCGACGGCAGCCTTCACGACTGCAACAAAGACTTAAACGAACACGATAGACTTCAGGTAAACAAGGAGGGCCGCCACGAGGCTTGCGAACATATGCTGCACTATGCAGCGGCCCACCACAAAAGGGCAGCCGCTGCCTCGTGACATCTCTGCAAGATCAACGTCGATCGTGTGAAGAAGAGAAAATAATTGAGGACTGCGAAGGGTTTCTGATAACATGGACTCCACGCCTGTTGTTCTGGCAAGGAGCCCCCGTTTTCGGCCAAGAAAAGTGAGGGGGCTCTTTCTTATTTCCCTCGCTAATCTTGTCTATTTTAATCCATATTTCCACTGTTTTTTATGTTCAGGGTCACTATTGGGGACAAGCTGCTTACTGACATAACCAGAAGGGATGCCATCAAGTTCATCTCGGATATTGATAAAGACGGTGCTGCCAAGATAGTGCACAAAACCATACGGAGCGTATTTCAGTATGCAGCCGATAGAGAATATATTATAGCGTCACCTTTTACACGATTATCCAAACCTGTTCCGTCCATAGTCCAGAAAGACAGGACACGGATCTTAACCCCTGCGGAGCTTAAACTTGTGTGGGCTAGGAGTCTGTCGGACTTTCAGTCCAGGATTCAATAATATTTGAACCTAGATTTGCTACAAATAACCTGCTGAAATAGTTGAAGAAGCATTCAACTTTGAGTTGCATTTTTCTTGTTTTTGCTGTATGTTTCACTTGCAATATCAAGAACTTGGATATTGGAGGGATCATGCAGCCAAACTTTATTGAAACAGACCGGAATACCCTTTACCTTCTGCCACCCTCTGTACAGGACTGGCTTCCCAAAGGGCATCT
>CAXNJF010000224.1:0-4151 GCA_964202585.1 Trichlorobacter sp.
CCGGATATGATTCTGCCAGCCACCGCCTGCATGGTTCAGAAAGAAATCGGCGCCAAAAACGCCTTTGCCTTTGATATCAATTCGGTTTGCGGCAGCTTTGTCTTTGCCCTTGATACGGCTGACAGCTTCATCCGTGCCGGCAAGGCCCGCACCGCCCTGGTGATCGGTGCTGACACCTACTCCAAGATCCTTAATTTTGATGACAAGACCACGGCTCCGCTCTTTGGTGACGGTGCTGCAGCGGTGATTATCCGTGGACAGGAAGACCCGGACAAGGGGATTCTGCAGTCGTTTATCCGTACCGACGGCAACGGCTGGCCCCTGATTCAGGTTCCCTCCTCCGGTTCTCGCAAACCGGTTACTGCCGAAACCATTGCAGCCAAGGAAAATACCTTCTATATGGCTGGCAAACCGGTCTATGTTTTTGCCACCAGCGCTATCCCGGAATTGATCCAGACCATCTGCACCAAAGCCGGTATCCAGCCAGCTGATCTTGACTGGCTGATTCCCCACCAGGCCAATCTGCGGATTATTGATTCCGTTGCCAAAAAACACAACATCCCCAAGGAAAAATTTCTGGTGAACCTGCAGAAGTACGGCAACACCTCTGCCGCATCCGTTGGCTTGGCCCTGAATGAGTTCAGGCTGGATGGCACCATCAAGCCGGGCCAGCTGGTGCTGGTGATGGGCTTTGGTGGCGGACTTTCCTGGGGTGGCCTGCTGATCCGCTTCTAGGTTCACTCCGCCCATCTGAATACAACAAGAGGGACAGGCTGACGGTCTGTCCCTCTTGTGCGTCTGCGGTAAATCAACATTTACCCGCAGTTCTGGCACAGCTCCTGCTACACCAGAAGACATGAGAACAAATCTGCCTGATAGGAACAGACCGGCAGCAGTGCTGCTCTGCTCTGTTGATGCGGTATTTCGTGAGCATCTGACTCGACTTTTGAGTGAGACCGGCGATTACCGGACTGTTGTGACAGCAGGTCCGGCTGAGGCGCTTTGCCGCGTAGTGGAGCAGCCGCCTGACCTGTTTATCTGCAGCCATGAACCACCAGGGATGGATGGTATCGGGCTTGTTACGGCTCTGCGGGCAAACGTTTGGGTGTCGGTACTGCTGGCAGCAAAAAACTGGACGCCGGAGCTGGCAAAAGCGGCAGTAACGGCAAAAGTTGCTGCTTTTCTGACCAGCTACCCGACGCAGGCGGAACTTTCAAAGGCGCTCCATGAGGCCAGGGCACGGATGGAGCATGAGGATGAACTGGGCAGGAAACTCCATGATGTGGAACAGCGCCTGATTGACCGCAAGCTGATTGAAAAAGCGAAAGGGCTGGTGATGGAGCGCGATCGGATCAGCGAGGATGCGGCATTCCGGTTGATGCGCAATCAGGCCATGACCCGCAGGATCAGTATGGCGAAACTTGCCGAAGGGCTGCTTACAAAAACATACCGGCCGGACTTGCCATGATCAGACGATCAGCATGTTCTTCCAATTCTCGTAATAATTTCGGCTCCATTTTCTTCAGCCAGCGTTTGGGAATCTGCTCCATCCCGTAATAGGCGCCTGCCAGCATACCGCAGATGGCTCCAGTGGTATCGGCATCCGCCCCCTGATTAACCGTTCCCACCAGGCACTCTTCAAAATTTTTCCCCTTAAAGAAATAGTGAAACACGGTCTGCAGCGTATCCACTACATATCCGCTGGCCAAGCCACGGTACGGATCAAAAACAAATGAAGGAAACCGGGTTACAAAACCGCTGACCTCCCGGCGCAGTTGATTCTTTGAGGCTCCCTGCAAAATCTGGTGGATTAACGTTCCCAGGCAGATACAGGCGGCATCGGACAGAGCCTGGTGATGGGTCAGTCGGGCCTGCTCAAGGGCATATTTCTTGAGCAGCTCGGTGTCCGGTAACGACAGCAGGGCCGCCGGCAGCATCCGCATGGCAGCGCCATTGCCGCCGTCCCACTGATTATATGGTGCTTCAAGGGTTCCGTGCAGCATGAAAGCCCGTATCCCTTTGCGGCAGGTGTCCCCACAGTCTACCGGCCTGGATTTCAGCCAGGTGGCAAACTGCCGTGCAATGGCCTCCCGCGACCAGCCCTGGTTCTTTGCCACGGCGCGGGCGATACAAAGTGCCATTTCCGTGTCATCGGTTACCTGTCCCGGTTTCAGGCGCAGCCACCCGCCCCCGACCATTTCCTTGAAAATACCGTACTGGGCGGCTATTTCTGAGGTGGTCATAAACTCGACAGTCGCACCGAGCGCATCACCAACCGCCATGCCGATAAAGGCGGCTCTGGCACGTTGTTTCACTTCTGTGGGGTCAAAATTCAGGATCATGGGGGTAAGCCGGAAGCAAGGAGTGTTCCAGGATGCATAAACAGGCGGGATATCTGGTCTTGACGGGGGATCTGTCGGGTTGGGATCAGGTTTGTCAGGTCAGTCGTTGCAGTTCATCAATAAGATCCTGCATCTTTACCGGTTTGGAAAGGTAGCCGTCAAAACCCTGGCTCAGGAACCGCTCGCGGTCACTGCGCAGGGCGTGGGCAGTCAGGGCGATGATCGGGGTATGGCCGCTCCCCTCTTCCTGCTGCCGGTAACGGATCATGGTTGTCGCCTCAACCCCGTTCATCAGCGGCATCTGCACATCCATCAGGATGCAGTCAAACTGCCCGGCCTGCCAGCGCTCCACCGCTTCGCGCCCATTGGGAACCGTAACAACCCTATGACCAAGCTTCTTCATCAATGCGACCATCATTCTGGCGCTGATCTGATTATCCTCTGCCACCAGGATATTCAGGCTCAGTCCGCCGGGCACAGGTTCCGGAAGCGCTGCACGGACCGGCAGTGCAGCAAGAGAGGAACAGTCAACGACATCAAAGGGAAGCTCAAGATAAAAGCTGCTTCCTTTGCCCTCCTGTGATTCGACGCTGATTGAGCCTTCCAGCAACTCAACCAGCTGTTTGCAAATTGCCAAACCCAGGCCGGTGCCGCCAAAACGCCGTGTGGTACTTCCGTCAGCCTGCTCAAAGGGGTTGAAAATCCGTTTCACAACCTCTTCAGACATGCCTATGCCGGTATCGCTGACCGTCAGTAATACCCTGATCCGGTTTTCGTGCTGGGTAAGCAGCCTGGTGCTGATAGTAATCGAGCCTTGTGAGGTAAATTTTATCGCATTGGATAAAAGATTAAGCAGAATCTGTTTGAAACGCAGCTGGTCACCAATCACGCAATCCGGGACATCCGGCGCCAACTGTTGCTGCAGCTGCAGGCGTTTCTGATAGACCGTTGCCAGCTGCGTAACGGTAACCTCGCGAATCGCCTTATGCAGATCAAACGGTTCACTTTCCAGCGTAATCTTGCCGGCCTCAACCTTTGAAAAGTCCAGGATATCATTGATCAGACAGAGCAGGTTATCGGCGGAAAGCTCTATACTTGCCAGGTACTCCGCCTGTTCGCCCGTCATCTGGGTAAAGCGCAGCAATTGGGCCATGCCGAGTACGCCGTTCATCGGAGTACGGATTTCATGGCTCATATTGGCAAGAAAATCACTCTTGGCCTGGTTGGCTGCCTCTGCCGCCTGCCGGGCTTCTTTCAGCTCTTCTTCATAGCGCTGGCGTTCGGCAATATCTCTAGCCAGCTCATCGGTCTTTTGCTGAAGCGCCTGAGAGGCGGTCTCAAGCTCTTTGAAAGATGTTACCAGCTGCCGTCGGCTTGCCAGCAGCCGCAGGTAGATGAAAACAAGCCCTGCTGTCAGAATGATGGTGGCAGCAATGAGTACGCTAAAACGATAGGTGGCCCAGAAGCCCGGTTCCTGATTGATGATAATGCTGCCAGCCGGCAACCGGGAGGTGTCAATCCTGAACCGCTTGACCTGACGGGCGTCAAACATGGCCCGGTTGGGGCTGGGGGAAAGGGGGGGCAGTGTCGTAATCGGGGTTCCTTGCAGAACCTTGATCGCCATCTGCGCAGCAGTCACTCCATGCTGATGCAGATCAACCAGGCTTCCTCCAACAATGCCGTTACCGAGGTTAAATTCCCAGCCACCATAGATCGGCGACTGACAAACCTCCGAAAGCCGACGCAGCCCGTCATTACTGCTTATTCTGTTTCCTGCAGCATCGGTGATAAAGGAGGCAAAATAGAACA
>CAXNJF010000225.1:0-4148 GCA_964202585.1 Trichlorobacter sp.
GCAAGCTGTTCTGTCAGCGGGATCACCGGATCGATTCCCTGCAGTTCACAATAGCGGCTGGTGGCTGACCAGCTGCGCAGGTAGCCGCCAAGATCATCCAGGGTCCAGTCAACCGACATGGCGCAGACTGGCGGCGGCAGTTCACCAAACGGAAAGGGCAGATCAGCGTACCCGTTTTCCACATGACGGCGTTCCGCTGGCCAGCAGGAACCAACCGTCCCGTAATAGAACCGGTCCAACAGTCCCTGAACCTGTTCAGAATCAATCCCTTCGGCACGGAAAACCCCGTAGGTCCAGACTGCCAGAACACCAGCCGGTTTCAGCACCCGTTGTACCTCGGCATAAAAACGGTCCAGATCAAACCAGTGTAGCGCCTGGGCAACGGTCACCAGATCAGCAGCCCGGTCCGGCAGGCCGGAACAATCAGCCGGAGCCGTGTGGTAGCTCACGTTCAGGCAGGGGGTTGCTGCCGCAATCTGCGCGGTGCTTGCATCGGTGGCCCAGACCTGGCTGAACTGCTCCGCTAGCGACGTTGCCGCCTGACCGGTGCCGGTGGCGCAATCCCAGGCCAGGTCGTGGCTTGGAGTAATACTGCCCAGCCAGGCAAACAGCTCCGGCGGATAGGTTGGCCGGTGGGCTGCATAGGCTGTAGCCACCTTGGCAAAATGGTCAGTGAAGGCAGGGGAGGTCATGGAATAAAAAGTTCCTGTTTTTCTCCCTCCCCTTCAAGGGGAGGGCCGGGGAGGGAATGGGGTGAAAGCTCATGCACAGCAAGCCATATCTGCTCTTTTACCGCATCCAGCTCTAGCAGCACTTCGTTATTCCAAAATCTTAAAACTCGAAACCCCGCTTTTGATAACCGTTCTGTCCGTAACTGATCCTGCTCCGCCTGTTCCTGATGCTGTCCGCCATCAACCTCAATAACCAGTTTTAGCTCAAGACACACAAAATCAAGAATGTAAGCGCTAAAAGGATGCTGACGGCGAAACTTGAAACCTGCCATCTGGCGTCCGCGCAAGACGTTCCAGAGTGCTCGTTCTGCATCGGTCATGTTGCTTCGTAACGTTCGCTGCAGTCTGGATGAATGAATCTGCTTGCTTGTCTGGCCGATCAAAATCTACCCCATCCCCATCCTAACCTTCCCCTTGAAGGGGAAGGGACTAATTCTACGTTGTCAGATTACCGGCTAACCCCATCCCCACCCTAGCCCTCCCCTTGAAGGGGAGGGGATTCTCGTCTTGCTCCTCCCCCTTCAAGGGGGAGGCAGGGAGGGGGATGGGGTGTTTTAAAGATGGTGTTAACAAAATGTGACAAAGTGGGACTAAAAACAGCTGCATTCAGGTTTCTCCGAACATCCGCTCCAGGGCCTGCCGTCTGAACTCAAAGATCCGCTCCAGCCGTCCCCGCACAAATCCTGCAGCCACCAGGCCAAAGGGACCAAACGGCAGCAGGTAGTGCACCAGGTCGATCATCTCGGTACCGCTTTCTACCCGCCGGAAATGATGCTGATGGTGCCAGAAGCGATAGGGACCGAAGCGCTGTTCATCCACAAAAAACTCCGGTTCCCGCACATGGGTAATCTCGGTGGTCCAGTCCACACTGAAGCTGCCAAAAGGGGTCACGCTGTAGCTGACCACCATGCCGGGGTACATCCGCTCAGGAACAGCAGATCTGATTTTAAACCCCAGGTCAGGCGGCGTGATGACCGGCAGATTACGGGGATCAGAAAAAAATTCCCACGCAGTTGTAATCGGGATCGGCAAGGTCTGGGCGCGGTGTAGCAGGAATGGTTTCATGGTGTTTCCTTTTGCGTCACCCGCATCATCTCACCGCAGAGCAGCTTGATATCAACCGGTTTGGCGATATAGCCGTCAAACCCCTGCGCCATCAGCCGCTCCCGGTCTCCTTCCATGGCGTGGGCGGTCAGGGCGATGATCGGGATATGTTTCCCGCTCTGTTGTTCCTGCTCGCGAATAATCCTGGTGGCTTCCACACCATCCAGAACCGGCATCTGGACATCCATCAGGATCAGCTCAAACGGTTCCGCCTGCCACCTGCCGAGCGCCTGGTCACCATCTTCCACGACAGTCAGCCGATGCCCAATTTTGTCAAGAATCCTGCGTACAAACAGTATGTTAACCAGTTGATCCTCTGCCAGAAGAATTGAAAGAAGCGGCCCTTCCCAGAGTGTTGCCAGTGTAGGCAACGCTTGCTCAACCACCTGTGCCGCAGGAGCGGCGCTCCCCAGCTGAAAGGTCAGTTCCAGATGAAAGATCGTTCCGATACCCGGTTCACTCTCTGCCCATAAGCGCCCCTCCATCAAGCGGGTCAGGTGGCGGCTGATGGTTAAACCAAGGCCGCTGCCACCGTACTTGCGGGTGTTGGAGCTGTCTGCCTGCACAAAGGGGGAAAAGACCCGCTGCATCGCCTCCGGGCTGATGCCGATACCGGTATCCTGCACAGAAAAGCTGATGCTGACCGTCTGCTCGTTGCGCTCCAGTAATCCGACGCTTACCGCCACTTCACCCTGCTCCGTGAACTTGATCGCATTGCCCACAAGATTCAGCAGTATCTGGCGAAAACGGAGCGAGTCACCCACAACGTAGTCAGGAAGATCAGGGGCCATTTCAAGTCGCAGCTGCAGCCCTTTCAAGCGGGTCTGGCCGGTAAGTGAGGCGATCACCTTGCCGATTACCTCTTTGAGCGAGAAGGGACGTTTTTCAAGCTCCAGTCGGCCAGCCTCAATCCGGGACAGATCAAGGATATCGTTCAGAAGCGCCATCAGGCTGTCGGCAGAATGCTGGATGCTGATCAGATAATCGCTCTGCTCCGGGGTCAGCTCAGTCATCCGCATCAACTGGGCCGTGCCGATCACGCCGTTCATCGGCGTGCGCAGCTCATGGCTCATGTTGGCCAGAAATTCGCTCTTGGCCCGGTTGGCCGCCTCGGCAGCGTCTCTGGCTGCCATCAGCTCCTTGTTGGATTGCCGGACCTGGGTCATCAGGCTGTTCACCTCGATGATAATCTCATGCAGCTCCCTGATGTCGCCGGCCTGTTCAAGGGGGATGTCACCGTCCGGGTCAAGCGGCTTGATAGCGGCAATGGCAGCGGCAATGGTTCGTACCGGGCGGGACAACTTGACCTCAACCAGCTTTTTCAGGATCAGGGCAAGCAGGAAAAATACAGTTGCAACCAGCAGCAACTGCAGGCCGGTCTGTTTCAGCATTGCCTTAAGCAACGCTGCATAGGGCACCGCATAATAGATCGCCCAATCCCTGGGATATTCCGTCTGCTCGGTATACGCCAGCCAGGTCTGACCGTTATGCTGATATTTACGCAGACCGAAACGATCCGGTTCAGTCCATTCCTTCAGTTCAAAACCAAGGTTATGGCGGCTTTTCATCAGGGCGTTATCAGGATGGTAAACAATAGTGCCATCAGCAGACAGGGCAAACAGCACCCCCTGGCCATAGATGTTCATGGTGGAAACATGTCCAAAGAGGGGGATGATGCTTTCCAGGTCCTGCTCAATAATCAGCGTATGCACCGGACAGAGCGGATACCGGCGCGATACCACAGAATGCTGGCTCAAGAGCGATTGATGCACACGGGAGACCGGCGCCTTGTTCCTGATATGCTCCAGATGACTGAAATCAAGGCCGATATAGGACTGGTAGGGGGGTGGCGCATGGATCACCCGGTTGTGCTGGTCTAGCAGGTACCAGAGGTCGCGGCTGCGCAGGGAAAGGTGGCTCTTCAGATACCGGACAACTTCAGTATCTGAGCTGTCAATCCGCAAGTGCTGCTTTTTCACCTCTTCCACATCCCGGTCATAGGTATGCAGGTAATCCTCAAGCACCCCTTTGCAGGTCTTGAGGGCGTTGATCATGGTGGTGGCATAATATTTTTTTTCTTCTGCCAGACGCAGGGTCAGCCGGATACTGCTTGCCAGCAAAAAGGCAAACAGACCGAACAGGATCAGGCTGCGTCCCAGCTTGCTATTCAGTGATATCAAACGTTTCATTTAATCTCGCCACCGTTCGTAAATCGTCCGTTTTTGATCTGGACCGCAAAAATCGGCCGTTCAACATCCCCGAAACGGTCAAAGCGGACCGTCCCCATCAGCGTTTCGTAGCTGCCTGAAAGCA
>CAXNJF010000226.1:0-4147 GCA_964202585.1 Trichlorobacter sp.
TATGATATCGAGATGATGGAGGAGATGGGCTTTTGTCAGGGGATCGAGAACTATTCCCGTTATCTGGACAATCGCCAGGCCGGCGAACCCCCTTTTACCCTGATTGACTACTTTCCCGATGATTTTCTGCTGTTTGTGGATGAATCCCACATTACCAACTCACAGGTTGGTGGTATGTACCGGGGCGACCGCAGCCGCAAGGAGACTCTGGTTGAGTACGGTTTCCGTCTGCCAGCTGCTCTTGATAATCGCCCGCTTAACTTTCAGGAATATGAAGCCCGGATTAACCAGGTGGTACATGTTTCCGCCACCCCGGCTGACTATGAGCTGCAGCAGGCTGGCGGTGTTTTTGTGGAGCAGGTCATCCGCCCCACCGGACTGATTGATCCGCCGATTGAGGTGCGGCCTGCGACGGCTGGAAAACCCCATCCCCGCCCTACCCCTCCCCTTGAAGGGGAGGGAACCTGTAATCTCCTCCCCCTTCAAGGGGGAGGCCGGGTGGGGGATGGGTGTGCTTCCGTCGGCCAGGTAGACGATCTGCTCCACGAAGTCCGCCTGACCGTGGCCAGGGGCGAGCGGGTGCTGGTGACCACGCTGACCAAACGGATGGCTGAGGAACTGACCAATTACTACAAGGAACTGGGGGTGCGGGTGCGCTATCTGCACTCTGACATTGACACCATCGAACGGATGCAGATTCTGCGCAGCCTGCGGCTGGGGGAGTTTGATGTACTGGTGGGGATCAACCTGCTGCGGGAGGGGTTGGACCTGCCGGAGGTCTCGCTGGTAGCGATCCTGGATGCAGACAAGGAAGGATTTCTGCGCTCAGCCCGCTCTCTGATCCAGACCTGCGGAAGGGCTGCGCGTAACGTAGAAGGCCGGGTAGTAATGTACGCAGATCAGATTACCCGCTCCATGCAGGCCTGTATTGATGAAACTGAGCGCCGCAGGATCAAGCAGCTGGCATATAACAAGGAACACAGCATAACCCCGGAAACGGTCAAAAAAGGAATGCGGTCCATCCTTGAATCCATTGCGGAGAAAGATTACGTGACACCGCCGGTTGTGGCGGATATTCAGGAGACCTACGGGATAGAATTGAAGGAGCTTCCGAAGCTGATCAGGAAGATGCGCAAGGAGATGCTGGCAGCAGCCAAGGACCTGAATTTTGAAAAGGCGGCGGAGTTACGGGACAGGATTAAACAGCTGGAAGATGCAGAATTGAAACTACGCTAAGCCTCCACCGCTACCCTGAACTCTGCAAGCTGCTGCTTCAATCGTTCCAGGCCTGCCGGAGCGGCGCTGATATCCCCGGACTTTGCGGCAGTTTCAATGGCAGCGGCGGTCTCCCGCATCTGCATGGCACCAATGTTGGCAGATGATCCCTTAATAGCGTGAGAGGTTGTTCGCACCTTGTCCGGTTCACCTGATGCAATCGCCTCCTCCAGGGCTGTCATATTCGGTTCAACCCCTTTAAAGAAAAGCCCCATGAAGCGGGGAATTAACGCCTCAGCCCCTCCCAGACGTTCAAGCAGATCTTCCCTGGCAAAAACAGGAATCTCATGTTCAACCTGAGGCGGCGCAACGGCGGACGGTTGATCAGCAACGGAAACCGCGCCACAATAGCGCTGCAGTATCTCAAGCATCTGGGAAGGTTTGACCGGTTTTGGCAGATAATCATCCATACCGGCAGCCAGACATTTATCACGGTCATCCTTGCCCGCGTAGGCGGTCATGGCCACAATCGGTGTATGTCCGCAACCACAGCCCTGCTCAAGCTTCCTGATAGCGGCAGTAGCCTGCAGACCATCCATCTCCGGCATCTGCACATCCATCAACACAATATCAAACTTCCCGGCGGCAAAGGCATCCAGCGCTTCTTTGCCGTTGGTGGCCTCGGTTATCCGGTGGTTGTGCCGCTCCAGCACCGCCTTGGCCAGCTCACGATTAACCTCGACATCATCAGCCAGCAATACGGACAGCGCCTTGGGGGGCTCAGCCTGGATCACAGAGGATCCTGCGGTATCCCCCTCAATCACCAGATCATCAGCCACCGCAGCAACCCGCACCGTAAAGTAGAAGCTGCTACCCTTACCCGGCTCACTTTCCACCCAGATCCGGCCGCCCATTAACTCTGCCAGACGACGGGAAATGGTTAATCCCAGACCGGTGCCGCCAAACTTTTTGGTGGTGGTAACATCAGCCTGCTCAAAGGTTTCAAAGACACGGGCCTGCGCTTCCAGCGGGATACCGACCCCCTGATCAGAGACACCAAACCGCACCAGCAATGTGGTATCATGGGGCGCCTCAAGCTGCACCGACACCGTGATAGAGCCCTGCTCGCTGAATTTGATCGCATTCCCCACCAGATTAACCAGTATCTGACGCAGTTTGTAGATATCGCCATCCAGACGATCCGGCACTGCGGCATCCACCTGTATTACCAGCCGCAACCCTTTCTGTTCTGCCTTCGATCCCAGCGAATACAAGCCTTGTTCAACACTCTTGCGCAGCAGGAACGGAGCACAGTCCAGCTCAAGTTTACCCGCCTCAATCTTTGAGAAGTCCAGGATATCGTTGATGATCACCATCAGATTTTCAGCAGAATCACGGATTGCCAGTAACTTTTTACGCTGTTGTTCCGGCGAAAAGCCCCCCTCCAGTAACAGTTCCGTCATCCCCATCACGCCGTTCATCGGCGTACGGATTTCATGGCTCATATTTGCCAGGAACTCGCTCTTGGCCCGGCTGGCAGCCTCGGCCTTTTCGCGGGCTATTGCCAGCTCACGGGTCCGTTCCTCAACCCGATGCTCCAGGGTGGCCATATGTTCCTTCAGCATGGCCCGCAGGGTGGTGCTTTCCAGTGCGTAGGCAGCCGAGTTAAGCAGAATAGAGAGCGCGTTCAGGGTGGGGGCGTCAATGGTGGCTGATTCATCCGGTATCAGGCCGACAAACATGCCGTGGATTCGGGAACGGGTGGTAATGCTCTGCAGCAACAGGGTGCCGCCTGCCTGGGTTGGAACCATTACCGCCTGGTTGCGGTTAAGTGCCCAGGCAAAGGAGCCGTCCATAATGGCTGCATCAGCGGCATCCTGTAACCTGTTACAGCACGGATCATTTTTGCAGGAAGTCAGCTCAAAACTACCATCGTCCATGGCCTGAAGAATTCCGGTCAGACTAAAGGGGATCAGGCGACGTACCTGCGTAAGGGTAGCCTGAAAGATATCCGGCAATCCTTCAGCCCGTGCCAGGTCGGCCTGAAAATCACCGCTTGAGGCGAGCATTTCCAGAATAGCAACATACTGCCGGTTTGCTTCCTCCAGGTAGTCAACCCGCTCCTGCAAGAACAGGGGAACCGTTATGTTTGTCGTATCATGTACGGTCATGAGGCATCCGAAAGGATCGCAAACGTTTCTTCAATCTGCGATTCTGCCTGCTTCAGCACTTCTCCCAGCTGATGGGGCGACATCCCCAGACGGTCCCAGGATGCGCCATCCAGGGGAGGCACAAACCGCTCACAGCTCTGACCCAGCTCAAAGGCCTGGCAGATAATGTCAGCCAGATGGATCAGGGATACTTCCAGCGGAAACTGCTCTGCCCGTGACGGACGGTGGTGAAAGGCAACCGGGTCGGCAATATTGGCTGGAATCTTCCATTCCTTGAGCAGCGCACCACCGGCCTCGGCATGATCAAATCCGACCCGTTCCCGCTCTACTTCAAAATACAGCAACCCCTCTACCTGGGTCTTTTCAATCATTTCCCGTACCAGGTCGCCCAAGACGGTGGCCATAATCAACTGGCCGATATCATGCAGCATGCCGGCGACAAAAAACCGCTCAACATTGATTTCCCGGCGCCAGGTTGCCAAGGCACGGGCAATAATACCGCAGGCGATGGAGTGTCGCCAGAAGCTGGCCATGCTCATCAACTCTTCAGGGATCCCCTTGAAGATCCCCATCACCGAGGCGGCCAGGGCAAGATCACGCAGTTGCTGGGTACCGATGATGGTAACCGCCTTGCTGATTGAGTCCACCTTGCCGAAGTAACCGAACATCGGGCTGTTGGCCAGACGCAGCAGGCGGGCGGTCAAGCCCTGGTCTTCGGTGATAATCTTGCCGATATCGTCAACAGAGGTACGGGGGTGGTT
>CAXNJF010000227.1:0-4132 GCA_964202585.1 Trichlorobacter sp.
CCACCACCGGTATTTCACGGTTCACCAGTGGCAGCAGCACCTTGGCACCGTGCAGATCAGCATACCGCTCGTCTTCAGGATGCACGGCAACCGCAGTATCACCCAGCATGGTTTCCGGCCTGGTAGTGGCAACCGTGACAAACCGCCCCGGTTGTCCCACCACCGGATAGCGGATATGCCAGAGATGTCCCTTTTTCTCTTCGTGCTCAACCTCAATATCCGAAAGAGCGGTATGACAACGGGGACACCAGTTGATCAGACGGTTGTCACGGTAGATCAGCCCATCTTCATACAGCTTGACAAAGACCGTGCGCACCGCCTTGGACAGTCCTGCATCCATGGTAAAGCGCTCACGCTCCCAATCGCAGGAGGCGCCCAACCGTTTTAACTGGCCGATGATCTGTCCGCCTGACTCTGCCTTCCACTGCCAGACCCGTTCAATAAACGCCTCACGCCCCAGATCATGCCGATCCTTGCCTTCGGCAGCCAACTGCCGTTCCACCACATTCTGGGTGGCGATCCCGGCGTGGTCGGTACCGGGCATCCAGAGCACATTATAGCCGTCCATCCGCTTCCAGCGGCAGAGAATATCCTGCAAGGTGTTGTTGAGGGCATGTCCCATATGGAGGGCGCCGGTCACATTGGGAGGTGGGATGACAATACTGTATGGTTTGCGGGGAGACGTTTCATCGGCACGGAAATACCCCTTGCCAAGCCACTCCCCATACCATTTCTTTTCAACATCATGGGGTTCATACCCCTTGGCCAGTTCTTTACCAGACATTACTGTATCCCTGCCTTTACATGTTTTTGGATTGGTTTGTTTTTATATACTGTGCAGCTGTTCTGGTCAAGGTTCTGCACATCTCGCGCAGTGCCTCGACAGTATTGCTATTTCTAATTTGACAACGCTGTTATAATAGTTATTATCAATACTACGGAAGGTCTCATAACCATCCGAATTTCAAGCAGGAGGTTTGTCATGGAGAAGGACAGAATCAAGTCTATCCTGGCAGGAATGGGCATCGCCAGCCTCGTTGCAGGCATGGCCGTTGTTCCGGCCAGCGTACAAGGGGCCAGTGGTTGAGGCGGAAAAGATGGCGCCGGGAGCGCCCCGCAGAAAGAAGCAGGAAAGAGTGGCTGAGGCGGTAAGAGCGGCGCCGTGAGCGCCGACAAGGAAAAAGATGCCAAAGACAAGAAACCTGTAGAAAAACCGGCAGAAAAACCGGCCAAGAAACCTGGCAGCAGTGGTTGAGGCGGTGCATCAGGCGCAGGTAGCGCCAAATAATTATCTAATCCCCTTGCAGTAACCGGGCGGCAGGCTATACTATGGCTGCCGCCCTTCTGCATTACTGAGCCAACACAATGGAGACACGACTATTTTTCCTACCACGCGCAAACTGCTGGGCCAGATTACCTGGGACCGCCTGATCAACAAACCGCTTCAGGAACTGGACCCTGAAACCGTACCGGATCTGTTGGCAGGGGTGGCTGGCCTGACCCACCCGGAATGGCTGCCGGATCTGGCCCGGCTTGAACTGGCCTGTCACCGGACCATGAACATCGCTCTCCCGCAGGCGGATGAATTGCATGACCTGACCGTCAATCCTTCACTTCAACTGCTGCCGGTAGCCTGGCGGCACCTGCTTACCCTGTTAACCTATGCAAAAAAACATCAGATGGAACGGGTTGAACCAGGTGAAGAACTGATTCTGGTCTGGTGCGATCCCTCAAATAAAAATCTGCGTTTTGAATCTGCCCTGCCTGATCATCTGCTGGCCCTGAAGATGGTTTCAGAGCAGATTTCACCTGAAGCAGCGGCGCTCCAGTCAGACCGTCCGATTGCAATCTTTGATGCAGTATTGTGGGACGCAGTCCGCAAGGGGATTCTGCTTGCGCCACAATCCCGTCTGCGACGTTCTCCAGCCATTGCAAGCCAGGCAACGGACAACCGTTTCGTCACTGCCGAAGTTTTTACCCTGCAATGGCATCTGACCCAGACCTGCGACCTTGCCTGCAAGCATTGTTATGACCGGACAGAACGCTCAGAGTTTCCCTTTGGCCGCGCCCTCTCGCTGATGCAGGAACTCCGCGATTTCTGCTGGGATCGATTCATCCAGCCCCAGGTTTCCTTCAGCGGTGGCAACCCGCTACTGCACCCGAGTTTTTTTGATCTGTATCAAGCTGCTGCTGATCGAGGGCTGGTAATTGCCATTCTTGGTAATGCAACAGAACGTGAAAACATCGAACGGATCATGGCTATCCAGCGCCCGGTTTACTATCAGGTCAGCCTGGAAGGGCTTGAAGAACATAATGACGAGATCAGGGGAAGCGGCAATTTCAGGCGTACCGTTGATTTTCTGCAGATGCTGACCGAGATGGGCGTTCCCAACATGGTGATGCTGACCCTGACTAAATCCAATCTTGATCAGGTTATCCCGTTGGCAGAAGTTCTGGAAGGGATTACCGGCGGGTTGACCTTTAACCGGCTGGCACTGTTTGGAGAAGGAGCCCGACTGGCCCTGCCCACCCGTGAGGAATACAAGGCATTTCTTGAACAGTATGTGGCTGCCATGCCAACCCACCCGGTGCTGGCATTAAAAGATAGTCTGTTGAATACCATCTACGAAGAAAACGGCCATGACCTGTTTGGAGGCTGTGCCGGATTCGGCTGCGGGGCCGCATTCAATTTCGTCGCAATCCTCTCCGATGGTGAAGTACACGCCTGCCGCAAGTTTCCCTCCCCGATCGGCAACATCATGACGCACAGCCTGGAAGAGGTCTACAGCTCAACAACAGCTGCACGCTACCGGGATGGTTCAACCGCCTGTAACGGCTGTAAGCTGCGAGCTGTCTGCGGTGGCTGTCTGGCGGTTACTGCCAGCTTTGGCTACGACCCGCTGACCAGCAAGGATCCCTACTGTTTTCGACCGTAGATTCTTGACCTTTCAGAAACACAGGGTAAACTGATTACATCGACTTTCAATCTGTTCCGCTGGAGGTTTCATCATGTTTAACAACTTGAGCGTCAGCACGAAAATCATCGGCATCTCCCTTGCTGTTCTGGTGATTTCTGCACTGGTCGGCATTATTTCTCTGGTCAAGTTGTCAACCATCGTCGAAGAATCAGACGACATGGGCAAAAATCTGATGCCCAGCGTGACCCTGCTGTCCAAGATGCGCAATAACGTTGATACCTACCGGCGCTCCGAGCTTCAGTTTTACCTGAAGAACAGTGAGGAGGAGTTCAAGAAATACCACGACCGGATGGGAAAGATGGAAGCGGAGATGAACAGCAGCGCTGATATCTTCAAAAAATTCCGCCTGAATGATGAAGAAAAGAAGATGGTCAGCACCTACGAAACCGCTTGGAAATCCTATACCACGTCGGCCCAGAAGGCGCTGGCACTGATTAAGGAAGGCAAGGTGGAAGATGCCCAGACGGAAACCAGAGGCAACGGCAAAAAACTCTACGATGCCGCCAATGAGTCGCTTGGTGCCCTCCAGGCATACAACCAGAAAGAGGCCGACGAGGGGGTCAAGCACATCCATAGCATTGTCACCGCCACCCGCATCTGGATCATCGCACTGGTTCTGATCGGCATCGCTCTTGCCCTGGGGCTTGGCCTGCTGACCGCACGGTCGATCAGCAGCCCGCTGAGACGACTGGCTGATGGCGCTGAAAAGGTTGCCACCGGTGATCTTGGGGTGCAGGTCGAGCTGAACTCCACGGATGAAGTAGGCCAGTTGTCGGTCTCATTTCAGAACATGGTTAATTCGCTGCGTGAACTGATCGGGACCCTGTCCGACTCATCCACCCATGTTGCAAATTCATCAGCAGAAATGCAGCAGAGTTCCCAGGAGATGGTAAATGGCGCAGAGGAAGTGGCCTCACAGGCCATTACCGTGGCAACTGCCAGTGAAGAAATGTCTGCCACCAGTGGCGATATCGCCCAGAACTGCATGCTGGCTGCCGAAGGCGCCGACCGGGCCAACGAGGCGGCCGCCCACGGTGCTGCAGTGGTTGAAAAATCAATCACTGTTATGCATCGGATTGCCGAACGGGTACAATCCTCAGCCAAAACCGTGGAAGGACTGGGGGCCCGCTCTGATCAAATCGGCTCCATTATCG
>CAXNJF010000228.1:0-4126 GCA_964202585.1 Trichlorobacter sp.
GGCTGCGGCCCGGAAACGATCCCTTGACCTGTCGGAAGACTGGCTTTTCGAACACACCTTTGCCAGCTCCTGGTTTGAAGACGATCATGATCTGGACCAGGCCGTTCATGACGCCATCCAGCGCTGTCGCAAGGCCAGCAGCTTTGAAAGCCAGGCAACCAAAGCGGTGCTGAAGCTGCTTGAGCAGCGCCGTGAGATCTGGCGTGACCGGTTGACCCTGACCACCCTCTGGCTCCGTGCCTGCCGTAAGCCGCCGCTTCCCTGGCAGCAGATGTTTCATGTTGCCGAGGCAGTGACTGATACAGCAAAACCGGTCAGCACCATCCCGTTGATGCAGTCAATCGCCTACCATTCGCTGGGGGCCTGTCTGTCACGACACCGCGAGTAGTCATCGCGTTGCACTATTTTGTAATTCAAGTATGATTTATGTTCATACGAAAGGAGTGACCATGCCAACACTTCATAACGAAACTGATCGTGTGACCGTTTCACTGCCGCACAGTCTTGCGCAGGATATTGATACGTTACGCACCAATCTGAAAATAAGCCGTTCAGAGCTGTTCAAAGTTGCGTTGGAACAATTTCTTGCAAGGCAACGCCGTGCTCAGCTGCAAGTTGTCGTTGCGGAAATGGCTGAAGAATATCGTACAAACAGAGAACTTACAGCCTTAACCGTCCTGGATGGTGAGCTTTAAAAACAGTCTTTTCAATTCAGTAAGGAGAAAGCACATGTCCAACGTTTTTTTTGCCGATATGCGGGCCAGCCACAAGGAAAACCTGTTTGACAAAATTACAAAGCTTCTGACCCGGTGTGACCTGGCGCAAAGGGTGCAGGACGGGGATCTGACCGCGGTCAAGATCCACTTTGGTGAAAAAGGAAACAGCGCCTTTATCCGGCCGATCTTTGCCCGGCGGGTGGTGGATGAGCTGAAAAAGCTTGGGGCAAAACCGTTTCTGACTGATTCATCCACGCTCTATCCCGGTGAACGCAAAGAAGCAATTTCGGCACTGTCCTGCGCCATTGAGAACGGCTTTGCCTACGCCGTGGTGCAGGCCCCACTGATCATCAGTGACGGCTTGCGGGGCGTAACAGAAACCACGGTTCCGGTAAACGGTGAGCTGCTGAAAGAAGTTTTTATCGGCACCGAGATTGTGGAGGCCGACGCCCTGATCGCCTTGTCCCACTTCAAATGCCATGAACTGACCGGGTTTGGCGGGGCGATCAAGAACCTGGGCATGGGCTGCGCCTCCCGCAAGGGGAAGCTGGTGCAGCATTCCACCGTGGCCCCGGTGGTGGCAGCAAAAAACTGCACCGGCTGCGGGATCTGCCGCAAGGCTTGCGCCCACGATGCGATTCAGATTACCAACAAGGTGGCAGCCATCGACCCGGTCAAATGTGTCGGGTGCTCCCGCTGTATCACGGTCTGCCCCACAAAAACAATCAACATCCAGTGGAATGAGGCGGCTGATCTGGTCATGCAAAAAATGGCCGAGTATGCCACCGGCGCGGTAGCCAACAAGCAGGGCAAGACGGTCTATATGAACTTCATCACCCAGGTTTCACCGGCCTGCGATTGTTACGGCCACTGCGATGCACCGATTGTGAACGACATCGGCATCTGCGCCTCAACCGATCCGGTGGCACTGGATCAGGCCTGCGCCGATCTGGTTAACAATGCCCGGGGCAACCAGGATTCTGCCCTGAAAAGCGGCCATGAGCCGGGTGGTGACAAGTTCCGTGGCTGCTGGCCGGAAATCCCCTGGCAGGTACAGCTTGAACATGCTGAAAAGGTGGGGCTGGGCAGCCGGCAGTATGAGTTGATAAAACTGTAGTGCAGCTTGCAGTGCTGATGTTTTCTGATACACTGTTATAACTTCTCGCTGCTACGGAAAGCTGTCAGCCATGAACGGTATAAAAATGTGTACATACGGTTTTATTTTGCTGTTCATGGCACTCATCACGGTGTTTCCTGCCAGTGCTGCAGAATCGCCGCTTCCTGCTAAAACAGCACTGGTCGCCGTTATCCCGGCTGACTTTCCTCCCACCTATTTTCGTGACCAGAACGGCCAGGCAGCCGGTCTGGCCGTGGATGTCATGGATGCAGTTGCCCGGCAGGCCGGTCTGACGGTAACCTACCGCTTTGCCAAGCCCTGGCAGGAGATTGAAGATCTGTTGCTACAGGGTGAGGCAGACCTGATCCCGTTCCGGGTTATGAGCGAGAAGACCACCAGCCTGTTTCTGTTTAGCACCCAATTGGATAGCACCGCTGTCAATTACATTGTCAACGCCAATGACCAGAAATCAATCGCTCCCAAAGCCGGACAAAAAATAGGGGTAATTCGCGGCAGTGGTGCCCATGAGTACCTGAAAAAACATCCAGAGCTGGTTCCTGTACTGCATCATTCGCTTGAACATCTGATGGTTGACATCCTGTCCGGCCAGATTGACATGGGGCTAACCGTAACCCCCAACCTGGTAAATCTGGCTGAAACCATGGGCTTTGATAATAGGATCCGGGTGATACAGCCGCCAGTATTTGAGATCAAGCGCGGGATTGCCCTGCGCCATGGCAACGAAGCGCTGCGGGACCGCCTGAATCAGGCCATAGCCGATTTTCATGCCACTCCTGAATCAGTTCAAATGTATAAAAAGTGGTTAGGTACCCCCAAACCCTACTGGACCGCAAAACGGACGGGACTTACCTTGGGCAGCCTGTTCCTGGTGGCAGCTACCGTGCTGCTGATCTGGCATATAACGACCCTGCGCCGTGCCAACCGCAACTTGAAGGCCGAACAGACCTTCCTGCAGACCATGATCGATGCGATCCCTGACTTCATCTTCTTCAAAGATCGTAACTCGGTCTATCTGGGGGGCAACAGGGCTTTTGCAGAGCAGGTCCATGGCTGCAGCAAGGAAACGCTGGTGGGGCATACGGACGCTGAGCTGCTCAACAACATGAAACTTGCTGACTATTTTACAAAAACTGATCAGGAGGTGATGGATTCCGGCAACCAGCTCAAGCTTGAAGTGCAGATGCCATTGAAAGACGGACGGACACTACGGGCCGAGTCGATCAAGACCCCGTTCAGGAATGAAGCTGGCGAGGTAATCGGTGTGATCGGTATCGGTCGGGATGTCACGGAGCGGCATCTCCAGCTGCAGCAACTGGAAGAGGCCCGCGAGAAGGCTGAAGCGGCCAACCGGGCCAAGAGCCAGTTTCTGGCCAACATGTCCCATGAAATCCGCACGCCGCTAAACGGTGTGCTGGGGATGGCGCAGCTCCTGGCGTTCAGCAATCTTGATCAGGAGCAGCAGGAACAGCTGGGGATGATTCAGTCCTCCGGGCAGAACCTGCTGACCATCCTGAATGACATTCTTGATCTGGCCAAGATTGAAGCTGATATGCTGCAACTTGTACCAAAGCCATTTTCCCCTGCAGAGCTTATCAGAGAGACCGTCAGCTTCTATCAGCACACTTGCAAACTAAAAGGGATTGAGCTGGTTGCAGAAATCGGTCAGAACCTGCCTGCTGCAGTGATCGGAGATCCACAGCGGATCAAGCAGATCCTGTTCAATCTGCTGGGAAATGCGGTCAAGTTTACCCAGCAGGGCAGGGTCAGTCTTGGCTGCAGCCTGATCAGTTCTACCCCGGATCAAACCAGCCTTCAGTTTGCTGTCTGTGATACCGGTATCGGTATCAGTCCTGAGGATCAGGGCCGGATCTTTACCCCGTTTGAACAGGTGGACAACTCCAACACCCGGGAATATGGCGGCACCGGCCTGGGGCTCTCGATCTGCCGTCGTCTGACGCAGATGATGGAGGGAACCCTTGAGCTGGAATCTGCCCCTGGCAAGGGAAGTTGTTTCAGACTGACCCTTGGCTTGAAAACGATGCCTGCTGGCGATCTGATTTCTGCACCGGTAGCAGCCCTGCCTGATGCAGCCGATGAAAAAGCGCACTTGACCATACTGATTGCAGAGGATAACGGGATCAATCGCTTCTTTATGGTGAAACTGCTGCGCAAGATGGGGCATCAGGTACTGGAAGCGGAAGACGGCAGCCAGGCCCTTGATCTTTTACAGCAACAGCAGTGTGATCTGGCGATACTGGATATCCAGATGCCG
>CAXNJF010000229.1:0-4123 GCA_964202585.1 Trichlorobacter sp.
GGAGCTGTTGGCGTGGTGCAACCGATAGGGATCGGCTCTGTTCAGGTGCTTGCTGACATCCGACTGAACGCAATTTTACTGTTTGGGCCCGAAAATGACAAAAAAGATATCCGTTCCTTAATCAAGCAGCTTGATGTTATCCCCCCCGAAGCCAGCAGTAAAATCAATGTTCACTACCTTGAACATACCGATGCCACCGATATGGCCAAGGTACTTGATAGTGTGCTCAAAGGGATGACCGCGCAAGGAGCAGGCCAACCTGCAACTGCCCAGGCTTCTCCCCTTGATTCCGGCAAGGTCACGATTACACCTGACAAGGCAACAAATTCCCTGGTTATCATGGCCTCTCCTGCTGATTATGCCAACCTGCTGCAGGTGATCAAAAAGCTGGATCGGCGTAGCAAGCAAGTCTATGTACAGGTTCTGATCGCTGAGGTTTCACTGGACAACAGCCGTGAACTGGGTCTGCAAAGCGGTGTCATTGGTGGCGCTGCAATCGATAAATATCTGGCTGTGGCTGGCATTTATGATCCGATGGGCACCTTCGCCACCCTCATCAAAAGCGTACCGACACAAATGACCAGTGTCTTTGAGGCTAAACCGGTCAACATCGGTGCAGCATTGAAAGCACTGGATCAAAACGGCCTGATCAATATCCTTTCAACCCCCAACATTCTGACCACCGACAACAAAGAGGCCGAGATAAATGTGGGGGAGAATGTCCCGTTCCAAGGTGGCACCAGCACTGCCAATCTAGTAACCTCAACATCAGTGGAACGTAAGGATATCGGCATAAATCTGAAGATCAAACCCCAGATCAGCGAAGGTGATTATATTCGCATGGATATCTACCAGGAGATATCGGCAGTCAAAAAGGATAAGGGGCAGGCTATTGACCTGGTGACAACCAAACGCTCCGCCAAGACCAGCGTTGTGGTAAAGGACATGGAGACCATTGTCATTGGCGGACTGATTCAGGATACGGAAGACACAAATATCAGCAAAATCCCTTTTCTGGGTGATATCCCCGGCCTGGGCTGGTTGTTCAAGACCAGCAGCAAGGTTCGCAAAAAGACCAACCTGATGATCCTGCTGACCCCGCGGGTAGTTAAGGATGCACGCGATGTTGTAAATATCACCGCTGAGCAGAGAACGAAGTTTGGTGCTGCTGCAAATAATACCGAAGAAGTAGACATACAGAAAGCCGTTACCGGTGCCATTGCAGCACCTGACACGAAACCGCAGGAGAGCCAGCCTCGATGAGTGCCGGACTGCCTGCAGACATCCTCAAACAAACGGCAGCACGTCTGGGGTTCCTCTATCAGGAGCAGATTGACGATCATCAGGCAGATGACGCGATCATCTCGAAACTGCCGCTCTCCTTTGTCCGTGCCCGCTGTCTTCTGCCGCTTGCGGTGCAGGACGGCCATCTTCTGCTGGCTCTGGGCAATCCGGCTGATCTGCTGTCCCAGGATGAGGTCGCCCAACACTACGGCCTGCCGGTACGCGGCATTGTTGTTCCTGAAGAAGAACTGCTTGCCGCCATCAACCGCCTCTATTCCCGCACCGCTGGCAGCGCCCGTGATGTGGTGGAAAACCTGGTGGCTGAAGACCTCTCCACCATTGCCACCGAACTGTCCCGCCCCCAGGATCTGCTGGACCTGACCGACGAAGCTCCGGTCATACGCCTCCTGAATGCGATCCTGTTTCAGGCGGTAAAAGAGCGGGCCAGCGATATCCATATCGAACCCTACGAGCGGACCCTTGAAGTCCGCTTCAGAATTGACGGCATCCTGCACATGAAGCTGGAACCGCCCAAAATGCTGCAAGAGGCGCTGGTCTCACGGGTCAAGATTATGGCGGCCCTGAATATTGCTGAAAAACGGTTACCACAGGACGGACGCCTGAAAGTACTGGTGGCCGGGCACGAAGTGGATATCCGGGTCTCGATCATCCCCACCTTTTTTGGTGAACGGACTGTGCTGCGCCTGCTGGACCGCAAGCAGGGGGTTCGTTCCCTGGGAGATATCGGCTTCTCGCAACGGGATTCTGACATCATGGAGCGACTGCTGACCCGCACCA
The DNA here is from genome assembly GCA_964202585.1 of Trichlorobacter sp. Lineage (GTDB taxonomy): Bacteria > Desulfobacterota > Desulfuromonadia > Geobacterales > Pseudopelobacteraceae > Trichlorobacter. The sequence goes on from CAXNJF010000229.1 coordinate 2,083, forward strand.
GCGGTATCATCCTGGTAACCGGCCCCACCGGCAGCGGTAAGACCACCACCCTCTACGCCGCCATCTCCCGCCTGGACCGGCAGGAAAAAAACATCATCACCATTGAAGATCCGATTGAATACCAGTTGTCCGGTGTCGGACAGATCCAGGTACACAGCAAGATTGACCTGACCTTTGCTGCAGGTCTTCGGGCGGTGCTTCGTCAGGATCCGGATATCATCATGGTGGGTGAAATCCGGGATGCCGAAACCGCCGAAATCGCCATGCAGGCCTCATTAACCGGCCACCTGGTGCTTTCCACCCTGCACACCAATGATGCTGCAACCGCAATCACCCGCTTGATCGACATGGGCATAGAACCATTCATGGTGGCCTCATCACTGGCCGGCATCCTGGCCCAGCGACTGGTGCGGGTGATTTGCCCCCACTGCAAGGAAAGCTACCAGCCGGAACAGACGCTGCCCGGACTGCCGGAAACCCTCTACCGTGGACGGGGCTGTGAGCGCTGTTTTGGTCAGGGAACCATGGGCCGGACCGGTATCTATGAACTGCTGCCGATTGATGCAGAACTGTGCGGCATGATTACCCGGCGTGTTCCGACCGGTGAAATCAAGACCCATGCCTTGAACCGGGGAATGCGCACCTTGCGGGATGACGGCATGGCCAAAGTGGCGGCAGGCATTACCACCCTTGAAGAGGTACTACGGGTGACCCAGGAAGAGTATGCCGACCTTCTGCTATAAAGGATATGCTGCTGACGGCCGCCTGCTTGCCGGCTCACTTGAAGCCGACTCGGTCCGGACAGCCCATGAACAGCTGCGCCGTCAGAATATCCTGGCTTCAGAAATTATTGCAGAACAGATGGCCAGGACCACCAGCATGGTCAGCCGCTTTCGTCGTCGTATCCCGGTGGCGGAACTTTCACTCTTTACCCGCCGGCTGGCAACCCTGACAACAGCCTCAGTACCGCTGCATGAAGCACTGGCAGCCCTGCATCAGCAGGAACGGCACCCGGAACTGCAGGCGGTGCTTGGCCGGGTCAAGACCCGTCTGGCTGAGGGGAGTCCACTGGCCCGGGCACTGGGGGAAGAACCGCAGGTATTCAAGGAAAACTTTGTCGCCATGGTGGCCGCCGGAGAAGCCGGAGGCGCGCTGGACAAAGTTTTGCTACGTCTGGCTGATTTTCTCGAACGGCAGGAGATACTACGTCGCACGGTCAGCAGCGCCATGGCCTATCCGCTGCTGATGGCACTGGTCGGCAGCGGTGTCATGCTCTTCCTGTTAACTTTTGTGATTCCAAAAATCACCGGGATCTTTGTGGACAGCAAAGCCACCTTGCCCTTCCTGACCATTGCCATGCTGGCGATCAGCACAGCCCTGCGCAAAACCTGGTGGCTGCTGTTGCTCCTGTCTGCAGGCGCTGTCTGGCTGTACCGGCGCTTAAGCCTGCGCCCCGCTTTTCTTGAAGCCAGAGACCGCTGGCTGGTACGGCTTCCGCTCTTCGGGCGGTTGCTGCAAACACTGATGCTGGCCCGCTTTTCCGGAATCCTGGGGTTACTGCTCGGCAGTGGCGTCCCGCTGCTCAAATCACTGGAGATCAGTTCAGAGGCGGTGGTGAACCGGGCCTACCGGTCAGTGATAGCTGAAGCCCGCAACGCTGTTGCAGAGGGGGGAACGCTGTCTGGAACCCTGACCAGCTCAGAACTCTTCCCCCCTATCCTGACCCACCTGATCGCCGTGGGTGAACGCAGTGGTACCCTGGTTGAGAGTCTTGAAACTGCGGCTCAGAGCTTTGAGCGAGAATTTGAATCCTCCAGCACCCGCCTGGTCAGCCTGCTTGAACCGGTCATGATCCTGGTCATGGGACTGGTGGTGGGATTGGTGGTGGTTGCGGTACTCCTGCCGATCTTCCAGCTGAATCAACTTATCAAATAATGGCAGGAGGCTGAATCATGCAATCCAATCTACGTAACCATAAAGGCTTCACCCTGATCGAGATCATGGTGGTCATTGTGATCCTGGCGCTTCTGGCAGCGCTGGT
>CAXNJF010000230.1:0-4121 GCA_964202585.1 Trichlorobacter sp.
ACGCAACTGCAAGCAGCAATGACGCCGTTACCATGATCAAGAGTAGAAGCGCTGTTCTGAAATAACGATTCATGATATCCTTTGCTGCTTTCGCTCAAGCTTGTCGGCGTACATCCGTTCATCAGCCTGCTTGAGTGCAAGCGGCAGCTCTTCTGCTGCTGTTGCTGTCGCAGCTCCCAGAGAAATACTGACCGGCTGGCCGTCATGCCCGGCGTTATAGGTCTGAGCGCAGCTTCTGATCCGTTCAAGGGAGGCTGCAGCTCCATCCTGACCCATGCCGTGCAGCAGGATGATGAATTCATCGCCGCCGGTGCGGGCTACTATGTCACTGCCGCGAAAGGCCATCTGCAAGACCTCGGCAGCCCCCTTGATCAGCAGGTCACCGGCTTCATGCCCCAGACTGTCGTTGACCCGCTTCAACCCGTCCAGATCGGCCACAATAACACTGACCGGAAACTGGCTGCCCTGCATGGTCCGCTCAAGTTCTGCATCAAAAAAAGCCCGGTTGTACAGTTCGGTCTGGGCGTCATGGGTGCTCTGGTACTTCAGCAACGCCTCAGCCTTCTTGCGCATCGAGATATCCCGGGAGATACCGACAAACTCCTTGAGCCTGCCATCGGCATCGCTAATGGCAGAGACCACAACCTCCACATTGATGATTCTGCCGTCCCGGCAGAGCTGCTCAACCTCGATCACCTCGGAAACAGAACTGACCGCCTCTTCGTGCAGCTTGCCGGACAGGGCCGAACGCATTGCAGCAAGAGACTCCGGGGTCATGGCCTGTTCCAGTGGTTCCTGCAGTGCCTCTTCAACGCTCAACCCCCGCAGGGTGGCGATGGATGGGCTGATATAGGTGAAACGGTCCAGGGTACGGTCAAGGGTCCAGATCACATCGTTCACGTTTTCGGCAATATGGCGGAATCGTTCTTCACCTTCCCGCAGCGCCTCGGTCAGGTTGCGCAGAGCCGTGTTATCCTCCTGCAGCCTCAGGTTCAGGGCCTCAAGCTGTGAACGGGACTGGTCAAGCCGCTCCACCATCCGGTTGAACGCCTCTGAAAACTCCCCCATAAAATCAACCCGCTGACTGAAATCGCCATCAGCTATCTGGCGGGTCTGCCAGGTCAGGTGTTTCAGGCTTGCGTGGAGCGATTTGAGGCTGCCGGCAACCGGTCCGCCCGCAGCAGGAAGCGGAGCAGTCAGGTCTCCGTTGGACAGCGACAGGGAAAACTGCTGAATCCCTTTCAGATAGGTAATCAGCTGCCGTAACTGTTCCGTTTCCGGCAGTCCATCCGGAATGACTCCACGGGGGATGCGGCCTGCTGCAAGCTCTGCCAGGATGGCAGCGGTTGTTGTTTCCATCGGGTCAGCCACTTACGAAACCGCCTGGGCTGCAAAACGACAGGTCCGATCGCCGGTGCACCAGCAGTCAATCTCTTTCACTTCAAAACGTCTGCCGCTGAAACGTTCAAGAAGAGCAGCAATAAACCCTTCATCGTAGGTGCAAAGTTGATTGCCCGTTTCCGGCAGGCCGGAACAGTCCAGATCCTCGGAAACCGTCAGGGTCAGCTTTCCGTTTGCGAGGTCAGCCTCTTCAATCCGCAGGATCCCTACCCCCAGTTCCTTCAGTACTGTTTGCAGCTTTTTGACAAACTCGTTGATATCCTCTTGCGGCCCGATCAGGTTGTCATAAAACTGGGCACCGGCAAGAAAACCGGAATCGTAGAAGATCCGGTCCGCTTCGCCAGCACCGTAACGTTGCTCCAGAATATCACGGAAAGAAAACTGCATCAGCCGATAGACTTCAAGCCGGGTTGACTGCCCCAGGTTGGGGCGCCCCAGCTCAATATCCCCCAGTAAATCCCATGAAAATTGATATTTGCGTGCAGGCTCCATGATCAGCTCCTTGCATAGTGGTGAAGGTCTCTACTTTCAATATACCAGACAACCGGCAAATGTCACTCTATCGGCGTACCGCACAGTACGTCGAAACAACGCCATCCTTTTGTGCCCGCGTCAACGCCTTGATCTCTGCTTCTCGCTTACCGGCTGAAGAGCGGGTATGATCGCTTTCAAGATACACCACCTGTTCCGGCTGACGTCCTCTGAAATATTTTGCCCCATTGCCCGCTGCATGTTGACGGAAGCGTCGTTCCATATCCGTGGTAATCCCCGTATAAAGGGTACCATCAGAGCAGCGGATGATGTAGACTTTCCAGGTAATAGTCAGCGACATATTTTCCCTTTATTGCATATCCTGCCACCCGGCACAGGAGACGATACCATGACCACACCGTATCAGACATCGCTCTATAAAACCCTGCCGCTTGCGTCCGACCTGGCAGCTCGTCGGCGCTTCATGATCACTGACGAACCGATTGTCGGCAACTTCAGATTCGGTCTGCTGCTGGAAGATCTGGACATTATGGCTGAACAGGCAGCATTGGGGTATGCACGCAGTATCCACCCTGATGCGAAAGTGGTCACCGCCGCCATTGACAACATCATCGTCCGCCATGTGGTTGACAACGACCGCGACATCCAGATTGATGCCCGTATCAACCAGGTCGGCAGATCATCCATGGTGGTGGGGATGAGGGTTGAGCATACCGGGGACCCGACAACCCATATCGCTTCCTGTTATTTTACCATGGTGGCGCGGGGTGGCGAATCTGCCGAAGAAAGCAGGATATTACCTCCCCTTGAATACCGTGACGAACTTGAACAGCACCGAGCTGAAAAATCAATGCAGGAACGGGAGCAGTACCGGCAGCAACAGGCGGCCCAGCAGGAACCTCCCAGCCGTGAAGAATATGAAATGCTGCGGCAACTGCACACAGCTCAGGACGATCCGGGGTTTAGCGGTTTGAAGGCTGATCGTCTGGTGGTTGACGCATGGGAAAGGATGTACCCCGAACAGGAATATGTGCCCCACCGGATATTCGGGGGCTACATCATCCGTAAGGCGTATGAACTGTCATCCATCTGTGCAGAATTGGTGGCGCCCGACCGGGCACTGGTCGCGGCGGTCAACCGGATCAACTTTTTTCATCCGGTCCGGCTTGGAGACAAGCTGCACTACACCTGCCGGGTGGTCTATACCAGCGACAGCTTCATCTGCGTTGAGGCCAGCATAGAAAGGATCAGCCGGGACCGGAGCAGCAAGGCGCTTTCAAACTCCTGCCTGTTCACCTTTGTCAATGTGAACAAAGAGCTACGGCACCAGTCGGTCCCCTGTATCTACCCTGGCACCTACGCCGAGGATGCCCGTTACCTTGCAGCCTATCGCAGCCATCAGTCAATGATCGGACATTATGATCTGATCTGAAAACAGCCTCCGTGCATTCATACAATTCTGTCAAATATCAACAACTTGAATTTTACCATTTACTTTCATTATTGACTGTTTTTGATGTCTAGTGTTACCTATACAATCAATCTTGTATTTTAGGTAACAAACTACAACGAATGCTTACAGGGGCAAAAATGGCAGAAAAGATCAGGCTAACAGACGCACGGGTAAGAGATTTAATTTTACCCATAGGAAAAACCCAGGTGGATATATGGGATTCTGATTTACAAGGGTTCGGGTTGAGGATTGGAGCAAAGTCTAAAACCTTTTTTGTTATGTCTCGCGTCAATGGCCGGGTTGTCCGCCCGAAGGTCGGCAGGTTCCCTAAGATTGGATCAACAGCAGCCCGCAGCAGGGCGCGAGAAATGCTTGTAGAAATGGAAAAAGGTATTAATCCAACCGACAAGAAAAAAGCTGTAAAGGCAGAAAAAGTACGCGAAAAACTTGCCAAGCTTGACACAACCGATACTTTAACGGCACTGTTTGAATCTATGCTTGCTGCAAAAAAGAAACTTTCGCCCGTGACTATCTATGATTACCGAAACAAATTCAAGCACCTTGCAAGTATTGCCAGTGAGAAGGTCGGCAGTATAACCAGACAACATGTGATAACACTACACCAGACAATTGAAACCAAAAGTGGGCCATATGCCGCTAACGGTGTTATGAGAGTGTTGTCATCTATTATAGAATACAGCCGCAAACATATTGGCAAGCCAGATAAAAACCCCGTACAGGGTGTGCCACAAATTTATGGGAGCCATTATCAAGC
>CAXNJF010000231.1:0-4119 GCA_964202585.1 Trichlorobacter sp.
ATGTCAGCCCTGGGGGCAACCCTTACCCTGCCTGGCATTGCTGCTATAGTGCTGCTGGTGGGTATGTCGGTTGACTCCAACGTGATCATTTTTGAGCGGATCCGGGAAGAGTTGCGACTTGGCAAGTCACCCAAGTCAGCCCTGGAGGCTGGTTATGACAAGGCATTCCTTACTATTATGGACTCCCACGTTACGGCCCTGATTACGGCAGCGGTATTGTTCCAGTTTGGTACCGGTCCGGTCAAGGGCTTCGCAGTATCCTTGAGCCTTGGTATTATGATCAACCTGTTTACCTCGTTGATGGGCACCAAGGTGATCTTTGACCTGTTCCTGCACAAGGGGAACGTCAAGAAGATGAGTATATAGGAGGATAGTGCCATGATGGAATTTCTTGGAAAAACCAATTTTGATTTTATAGGCAAGTGGAAGATTTCGTTTGTCATTTCTGCAATTATCTCGATCATCGGCCTGATTGCCATTGTTCAGATGGCACGAGGTGTTGCCAACATGGGGATTGACTTTACTGGCGGCACCTCAATCCAGCTTAAGTTTGACAAACCGGTGATGCTGTCAGATGCCCGCAAGGCACTACACAGCGGTGGTATTACCGAGCTTGAACTGCAGGAGGTAAAAGAGGGGAACAAGCTGCTGGTCAAGCTGCCTCGCAAGAGCGCACTGGCAGTAGGCAAGGCGTCAGAGATTGTATCAACTGCCTTTACGAAGGCTTTTCCCGGTCTGCAGGTGACGGTTGAAAGCACTACTGAAATAGGCCCTTCCATTGGTGATAAACTCCGAAAGGACACCATCATTGCCGTAGCGATCTCTATGCTGGCGATCATCTGCTATATTGCCTGGCGTTTTGACTTCAAATTCGGTGTTGGCGCCATTGTTGCCACCCTGCATGACATCTTGGGGATGTTTGCAGCCTATTACCTGACCGGCAGGGAATTTAACCTGCTGTTCATTACTGCAGTGTTGACCATTGCGGGCTATTCATTGACCGATACTGTGGTTGTTTTTGACCGGATCAGGGAAAATCTGCACAAAGATCTGAAAGGTTCACTGCATAAAATTTTCAATACCAGTATCAATGAGGTTCTCTCGCGGAGTATTATAACTTCATTAACCACGTTTCTGGCTGCAATTGCACTCTTTGTCTGGGGTGGCGAGGTGATTCACGACTTCTCGTTCGCTCTGCTGGTCGGTATCATTGTGGGGGTTTATTCATCAGTCTTTGTTGCTAGCCCAGTAGTGCTAATGCTTGAACAGCGGGCACTAAACAAGGGTGAAACCGCAACAATTCAGCCGGTTAAAGCATAGGAGGTTTTGATGAGCAAGGAAACCACCATTATTGGCATTGCAGCTCTGATCATCGGCTTTTTGCTGGGTGTCTTGGTCGGGGGTAAATTCATGGCAAGTGGTGTTACACCAAGTGGGCAGCAGGCCATGCAGCAGGGGAGTGGTTCCATGAGCAATCCGGGGCAGGCTTCTGCCAGGATAGCAGAACTGGAACAGCTGGTTGCCAAGGATCCCAAAAATCTGCAGGCCTGGATCACCCTGGGGAATGATTATTTTGATGCCAACCAGGCTCAAAAAGCCGTGCAGGCCTATTCTAAGGCACTTGCCCTTGATCCGAATAACGCCAACGTACTGACTGATCAGGGAGTCATGTTCCGGGCACTGGGTTTCTTTGACCGCGCCCTTGCAAATTTTGATAAGGCCAACAAGCTCGATCCCAAGCACCTTCAGAGTCTTTTTAATACCGGTATTGTCTATGCGGTTGACCTGAAGCAACCGGATAAAGCCAAGGCTACCTTTGAGGCACTGCTTCAGAAGGATCAGACCAGTGACTTGGCCAGACAGGCCAGGGATATGCTGAAACAACTGCCCGCTGGCAATAAGTAACTTTCCTGTAAACTGATTACAAAACAGCCACTTGGGATATTTCCTAAGTGGCTGTTTTGTAATAGGTACAAAATGAGATGGTTCCCCGATTTTCTCCTGCTGTTTACCTGCACGTTACCTGTTTTTATGTTTAGAAAAAATAATAAATAAAATCAATAGGTCTCAGAAGTAATAACTGAAATCCTTCCACTCGTGCCGATTTTCTTCCAGGCAGATAATTAACTCATCAACGATATCAGGATCAAAATGTTTTTCTTTTTCCTTAATCATTACGGCAATGGCTTCTTCCTTGCTCATGGCGGCACGAAAAGAGCGGGTTGAAACCATGGCGTCATAGGCATCAGCCACACAGATGATCCGGGCGTGGAGGGGAATGGATTCTTCCTTCAGCCGCGCCGGGTAACCGGTTCCGTCCCAGCGTTCATGGTGATGCATGATTGCAGGCAGGATGTGGGAGAGATTTTCAAGGCCAACAATCAAAAGACCAGCCTTGAGAGTATGCTCCCGCATGACGATCTCTTCCCGCTGATCCAGCTGTTTTGGTTTGTTGAGAGTAGCCTCCGTGGTGCCGACAGCCTTGCCGATGTCGTGCAGAATCGCCCCGGCGTAAAGATCGCGCAGCTCAATCCGGGACATATTCATGCGAGAACCGATGGCCAGACATATCTCCACAACCCGGCGCGTATGCCCCTGAATGTAGGAATCCCGCACTTCCAGGGTTTCAACCAGAACCTGAATAAGATTGTTGACAAAGTTTGGGTCCCATGTCCGGGCTATGTCATACTGTTTAGCCATGGTTCAACCTATAGCGCAAATAAGCGGGATGTCAACTGTGCTAACGTTTTCCCTGGGCCAGTCGGATTGATGCCGGTTCTTTGCGCAACAGCCACATACAGACCGGGCCCAGCAATCCACCAAGTCCCACGGTGGTGAAGGCAATTCCCCAGGCACCGTTTATGCCGGGCCAGGGTTGCCAGTTTTGAAAATAATCCAGCGCCCAGCCGAAGACTGTGGGAGAGATCATCCCCATGGTGTAGCCCACAAGTGATTGCATTCCCATAGCTGCACCCAGGTAACCAGGCGCGACCAACTCGGTCAGCGCTGTTGAAAAAACCGGTGATTCCGCCACGATCAGCCAACCGTAGATGCTGCCGATTGCCAGTGTCAGCCAAAGGTTGGTGTTGATCAGCCAGCCAAATGCCAGCGAGCAGGCAACGCTGCCAAACATCACCACACTGACGGTGGTGGTGCGGCCAAAACGGTCAGACAGGCTGCCGGTAATGGCTGTGGAAAAGGTACCGATCCCTACCAGGGCTGCAGCAATAGTGGCGCCGGTTGCGGTTGCCTTACCGCTGCTGAAGCCCCAGCCGGTAAGGGCTGCGGCAAAGAACGGAGCCAGCCAGCTACGCATACCGTACATCTCCCACATATGACTGGCATAGCCCAGGATTACCAGCAGAGCAGGGCGGTTCTGCAGAATTTCTCCATTGAAACCGAGGGGAGTCGGCTGGGGTGGCGTTGGTTGATAGCCACGAAAAACCATTAAGGAAAGCAATGCTCCTAAAAACACCCCGAAGGAGCAGACCAGCATGGCGGTTCGCCAGCCCCAGATGCCGGCAACAATACCTGGCACCACCAGAGAAAGTGAGGCCCCCAGCACCAGGGCGCCGACATAGATCCCGACAGCACGTCCTCTCTGGTGGCTTGCAAAACGTTCTGCAACCAGTTTAAGCCCCGGCATATAGGTGCCGCCCATGCCGATACCGGTCAGACCACGCAGGATCAGGCCGGAGAGGTAGTCGTCAGCAAACAGGGCAAACAGCAGGTTGGCGATGCCGGACCAGAGCGCGGCAGTAATAAATATCCAGCGGATATTGATCCGATCAGACAGGACGCTGAGCAACACACCGGAGGCGATGTAGCCCAACTGGTAGACCGAGAAGATCACCCCGGCCTGGGTGTTGTTCATGTCCCATTCGATTTTGAGGATCGGCAGGATGGCAGAGTAGTTGATAAATACCAGCATGATGAAGATCTGGCTGCAGCACAGTGTCAGCAGCCAGACCGTATCGGAATGTCGATTAGTCAAACAGTTCTGCCTCTGCAAGCAGTTTGCCGGACAGATCTTTGGCTGACATCAGCGGCTCACCGGATAGCGGCCAGCTGATACCGATGGCAGGGTCATCCCAGGCGATGGTCCGTTCAAAGTCAGGA
>CAXNJF010000232.1:0-4116 GCA_964202585.1 Trichlorobacter sp.
CCAGGGTAGTGATCACCAAAAAGAGTCTGGCCCGGAGGATTACAAAAGTACGTTCACAGATGCCTGACCTGAAGCATCTGATACTGGTTGATACGGATGAGCATACTGATGACACCTTGAGCCTCAAGCGGCTGATGCAAGAGGCGTCAGCTTGCTTTGAAACAGCCGTTACAGCGGCAGAAACCCCGTCGGTACTGCATTATACTTCCGGTTCCACCGGAAAGCCCAAAGGTGCGCTCCATTGTCACCGCAGCGTACTGATGCAACAGCTTACCGCACAGGAGGTGCTGCAGCTTTCTTCTGATGAGATCTACTGGTGTACTGCAGACCAGGGTTGGGTAACCGGTACCTCCTACGGCATTATCGGTCCCTGGTCTCTGGGGGTAACCCAGGTGCATTTTGGCGGCGTCTATGAGCCTGCCCACTGGATGCAGCTGATCCAGGAACAGAAAATTACCGTCTGGTACACAGCGCCAACGGCCCTGCGAATGCTGATGCGGGAACCGGCAGAACTGTTTGGCAACTATGACCTTTCATCGCTCAAGCACATCTTCAGCGTTGGTGAGCCGCTGAATCCCGAGGTGATCACCTGGGGGCAACGGGTGTTGTCCAAAACCATTTACGATACCTGGTTCCAGACCGAGACAGGCGCTATCATGATCTGCAACAGACCGGGTGTGCAGGTACGTCCCGGCTCCATGGGGGTTGCAGTACCCGGTATAGAGCCTGCCATCCTTGCCGATGACGGTGCCCCGGTGGCTACGGGCGAACAGGGTAACCTCTGCTTGAAGAGCGGCTGGTCCTCGATGTTCAAAGTATATCTGAATGCCCAGGAAAAATATGACAGCCGTTTTCGTGACGGTTACTACTATACCGGTGACACTGCCTGGCAAGATGGCGATGGCTATGTCTGGTTTATCGGGCGTAGCGATGATGTCATCAACACCTCGGGGCACTTGATCAGCCCGTTTGAGGTTGAGAGCGCTTTGCTTGAAATCAGGGAGATTGCCGAGTCAGGCGTGATCGGCGCTCCTGATGAGCTGCTGTTTGAAAAAGTGGTGGCCTTTGTGGCCCTGCACGACGGCGTTGACTGGAGTGAGGAGCTGGAGCTGAAGATCCGGCTGTACATTTCCAACAAGGTCTCATCCATCGCCTGTCCCCACGACATTCTTGTGGTAGACAAGGTTCCGAAGAACAAGAGCGGCAAAATCATGCGGCGGGTGTTGAAGGCGCGTTATCTTGGCGCTGATGAAGGTGATATCTCAACAATGGAGGATTAACTCATGGATACAACACAAATTCTGAATGAAGTGTTTCAGCAGGTCTTTGATGATGACAGCATCCAGATCACAAGGGCGACAACAGCGGATGATATTGATGCCTGGGATTCTCTGACTCATATCAATCTGGCTCTTGGCATTGAACAGCGTTTCAAGATCAGATTTGCCCTGGGTGAGATGCAGACCCTGAAAAACGTCGGGGATCTGTTGGATCTTGTTGAAAAAAAGATCAAGAAATAGTCAGGTCTGGTGTCAAAGCTATTGGAAATGACGTATAAAAAAGGGGTCTGCATTCTTGTCGCTCTGGTGTGTCTGTTTTTAATCGGCAACTACACCATTTGGAAGCTCTGGACAGAGCTGTTGCTCAGTAATCAGTACCCTGGCGGTGATCTTGCCCGGCTTGGCTATGCGCTAAAACAGAAACGGATCACCAGAGACAATCTGCCGAAACGCCACCTGGAAATGAAAGAGTACCGAGGGCAGCAGATCGGCCTGCTGACAATCGGTGACTCCTTTTCCCAGGGTGGTGGTGGTGGTCTCAATCGTTATTATCAAGACGCGATTGCCAGCACGACCGGGATGCCGGTGCTGAATGTGTATCCCTACTACGACAAACAGAGCAAGGCGCCCAAGATTGACCAGCTCGATCCGGTCAGAACGCTGCTGGTATTTATACATAGCGGGTATCTTGATCGGATCAGGCCTCGCTTCATTCTGCTGGAAAGTGTTGAGCGGTCGTGTGGCCAGCGCCTGGATAGTTCGCTTGACCTGCAACAGTCTGCGACGATTACTCAGCTGGAGCACTACTATCAACAGGATTTTAATGCGGTAGACCGCCTGCCTCCAGCGACTTTTCTGAATGACGCAAACCTGAAGTTTGTCTATTACAACCTGCGCTATTTCATCACCGGGAAAGGTCATCCAACGGTACCCAGAGTTGCGTTAAAGCAACCTCTGTTCAGTGGTGATACCCCTGCAACACTTCTGTACCTGTCCGATGATGTGCGTTTGTTGACGCATCCCAAACAGCTGGATGTGGAAACGATCAACAGGAACCTGAATCTGATTGCCGACCTGCTGGCACAAAAAGGGATCAAGCTGTATTTCATGCCGGTGGTTGATAAGTTCAACCTGTATCGTCCCTATATGGCGCGTACTGATCTTCCGCAAAGCAGTTTTTTTGAAACGATCCGGCCTTTGCCAAAACGGTATCAGTTTGTTGATACCAAGGCACTGCTTGCCGATGAGTTGAAACGGGGAGCGTTGGATATATTTCACTACGATGACACCCACTGGACCTGGAAGGCAGCGCAAGCCATTGCCAGACAGACGGATTTCAGCGTCAGGTGATGTCCATGCCTGAACCCAAACTAAGCGTCTGCATTCCGACCTACCGCTATGGCAGGTTTATCGGCCAGGCCATAGAGTCCGTGCTGGCCCAGGATTTTGAAGACTTTGAGCTGCTGATTGTTGACGACGCCTCTCCTGACAACACGCGGGAGGTGGTTGAACCGTATCGTGCCCGGGACAGCCGGATCCGTTTTGAGGTCAACAGCAGGAACAGAGGAATGGTTCCCAACTGGAACTACTGTCTGGAACAGGCACGCGGAGAGTATATCAAGTTTCTGTTTGCCGATGATTTTCTCTGCTCTGCAGATGCCCTGAGAACCATGGTGGAGCAGTTGGACCGTGATGCAGCGGTTTCCCTGATATTCTCCGGACGTCGTTTTGTGGATGAAAGCGGCACTCCCTTCAAGCTGGTCAGACCGTTTGGCACTGCCATGTGCAAGATGTCCGGAAAAAAATTGATCAGATACTGTCTGGCCCGCATGAACAATCCGATTGGGGAGCCATCAACGGTCATGTTCAGAAAGAATCAGGCCAGGCGCGGGTTCGATTCCCGCTATCAGCAGCTGGTAGACCTTGAAATGTGGCTGCATCTGCTTGAGCAGGGGGATGTCTGGTACCTGCCTGAGCCGCTGAGTGCCTTTCGTGTACACGGCGCCCAGCAAACTACGGTTAATGTGCAGTTTTTGCAGAATGATCGCCTGCTGTTGTCCCAGGAATACCTTGGCGACAGTCCGTTCTTGAAGAAATATCTTGAGTATTGTCAATACTATACCTGGTGGAAGCTGGCCCGTAAAAGCAGCCCGGAAGAACAGGAACGGGTTCTGGAACGGATCGGCGCTCGCTATCCGCTCTGGCAGTTTTACGCACTGTTGCCGGTCTATAAACTGTTGACTCCACTGTATAAAGTAGTAACTCCGATCTTCTATCGGTCATAAGGTAGCCATGCTGTTTAATTCGTTTCCATTCATAGCGGTGTTTTTACCGGTATCGCTGTTGGTCTATTTCTGGCTGAACCGGTTGCGTCTGGTGCTGGCGGCAGATAGTTGGCTGCTGGCTGCGTCAGTCTTCTTTTATGGCTGGTGGGATATCCGTTATGTTCCCCTTCTGCTTGGATCAATCCTGTTTAATTACACCATCGGGAGCCTGTTGGCTGCTCAGGACCGTAAGCAGCCCCGGCTTTCCAGAAGAGCGGTTTTTCTGATTGGTATTGTGGCAAACCTGTTGTTGCTGGGCTATTTCAAGTATACGGATTTCTTTCTTGGAGCCATCAATACGTTCAGTGGCACATCGATCCCGCTCCTGAAGATTGTTTTACCGCTTGGGATCAGCTTTTTTACGATCACCCAGATAGCCTTTCTTGTTGACAGTTATGAAGGTTTGGCTGAGGAGCGTAATCTGCTGCATTACGGTCTGTTCGTGACGTTTTTTCCGCACCTGCTGGCCGGTCCGATCCTGCACCACAAGGATATGATGCCCCAGTTCGGGC
>CAXNJF010000233.1:0-4107 GCA_964202585.1 Trichlorobacter sp.
AGCTGGACACCAACGCCGTAGGCTGTTCCGTAGAGACGGCTGGCAGTTATGCAGGGGGCCTGCCCCTGATGTATCAGTCTTTGGATGTCAGCACCGGTCAGCACGGAGATGATTGTCGTGCTGCAGTCTCGACAGGTTCTCTATACAAAAGCGGTAGCGGAGCGGTTTGCACGCTCTTTTGTTTTTGTCGTGGGGGCTTGGCTAACCTCTTTCTTGAGCGGTGAATGGTTGCGTGGGGATCAGAAATAATGGCAGACGGTTCATGTCCCGTACCCACATACCGAAAACTTAAGTGCATACTCGGCACACAGCTTGTCTTCGGTGAGGGGATGCTCATCCCGCCAGTTCAGCAGAAACTGGAACGCATGATCAGCAACCGGACCGGTGTCCTGCTGTAAGCGGCTTTCCAGGTCAAGTAACTGGGTGTAGATGACCCGATGAGACTGCTGGTGTTTGTCAAGGTCAGGATACTTTATGCGTTTCATAAACCCTTCTTCTGCATCAAAATGTTTCCGGGCAAATTTTGCCAGAAGTGAAACGATCAGTTTTTGTGCCATCCGGTCATAGTTGCTGTCCCTGCTTTCCAGATAGAGAGTATTGATCACCTGTACCAGCTGCTGATGTCCCTCATTAAACTGCCTGATGGCAACGTTATAGAGTTCCGTCTGCTTGATCTCGTTCATCAGGCACCTCTTAGGGCAGCATACTTTGATCTGACTGGTTGCCCATTTATAAAGTGTACACACTCTTAACCGATAGCAAAGGCCGTTTCAGCCTCCAAGGTAGTGGGTCAATTCCTTTGAAAGTGTTGGAGGATGAAGAAATTTTGCCGGGATCTTGTCGCCACCGAAGAATTCCTTTGCCCATGCCTGACGCTTGACCCAGACCATCAGTTGTTCCCAACCCTGCCATGATTCAAAATCACGGTTGTGAATATGTGTGATCTGTTCAAGAAACGATTGTTCGTAATTGGCCATTTTTTTACTCTCTCTCTGTTTTATGAATGGTTACGAAGGCTTTACCGTAATCGTTACTGGTTTTGGTATGGGGTCACACTCTTTGAAAGTATGCTGAAACGCACCCTACAAAATTTTGTGAAGATCTGGATAGCTAGGGAATTCCTAGGTATGGTTATAAACTCGGCAGGAGGATGTGCATGATGCTGCGTGTCAGAGTGTGATGATCCCTGTACGCACGGCATATTTGGTCAGATCGGCAAGGTTGTTGACGGACAGTTTTTTCATAATGTGCTGTCGATGAAATTCAATTGTTTTAACGCTGAGTCCCAGTGCAAAAGCGACTTCCTTGGTGTTATATCCTTCTGCAATCAGTTGCAGAACCTCCCGTTCACGGTTGGTCAGCGCCTGGTCTCTTTTTTCCACCTTTGCAGGTTCGTCCTGAAACTCCTGTGCATAGAGGGCGCACTGCGGGTCAGCAAAGTAGAATTTGTCCTGTACCGCACAGCTGACAGCATCGAACAACTCCTGAGCCGAGCAGTTTTTGGGCAGAAAGCCGACTACACCGGCACGTATCGCCTCAAGGACAAACTGGCGGTCGGTATGGATGGAAAGCGCTACAACCCTGGTGGAGAGATTGAACGTCTGAATAGATCTGGTTGCTTCAATACCGTTCATCTCAGGCATGGAAATGTCCATCAGTACGACATCCGGGGCCAGCAGCCGCACCAGCTCCACCGCCTCGCGACCGTTACCTGCCTCGCCAACAACCTTGAGATCAGGGTTCTGGTCAATAATGTACCGTAACCCTTCACGCATCAGGGAATGGTCATCAACCAGCAGAATGTTCAGTGCTGCGCCTTGTTCCGTCATCAGGCACCTGCCTCAATAGTGATAGTGCATCATCTGTTACCGCTGTTTTCCGGCAAAGGATAGCTAGGAAATTCCTAGGTATGGGCCGCTGGAAGGGGTATGAGGATTGTCGTATGGGTGCCGCTGTCGGGACCGGAGCTGATTGAACATGTTCCATTAAGTGATTGTACCTTGTGGCGAATGTTGAACAGACCGAATCCTGATCGGGCTATATCTGCATCAAAACCTTTGCCTTCGTCATCCACCTGTATGACAATATCGGTATTCTCCAACCGTAGCGTCAGCCATGCCTCTGGTGCTTCTGCATGTTTGGCGACATTGGTCAGCAGTTCCTTGATGATCTGAAAGACGGCTGCTACCAGGCTTGCTGGAACCGTATCAGGCAGTAGATTTCCCCTGAACGTCACCCGTACCCCCCAATCGTTCTGCATGGTTTCTACCAGATTTTCCAATGCACTCGACAATCCAATCTGATCCAGTACCGGTTGGCTTATCCGGAGAATCATTGCCCGGATGGTGTCGATAGCAATGTCTATACGCGCTTTGATAAAGCTGATTTCCCGCGCCTGTTCGGCACTGCATGCAAGGTTCGGGGCACTCAGCCGTAAACTGCAGAGGGCAAGGGTCTGCGCAAGATCATCGTGAAGTTCTGCAGCAATCGTTTTGCGTTCCTGCTTAGATGTTTTATCAAGTTTTTCGGTCAATTGTATCAAGGTTGCCTGATACTCTAACAGCTTTTGCCGGGTTATAATCTGCTGGGTTATGTCCTGGACGGTTCCATGTATGCGGATGGGGATCCCGTTTTCATCATGGACGACGGAATTGCGCCCCTGGATATGCAGTAATGTGCCGTCTGGCCATAGAATGCGGAAGAGGTACTCCGTGTAGTCGTGTTGGTCGTACAAGAGCTTCAGCTTGTCCAGCACCATGTCATGGTCATCAGGGTGGATCGACTGCAGAAACATGGCCTGTGTGGTAACAGACTGGCCAGGCTGAAAACCGAACAGACGGTTCATTTCATCGGAACAGACAAGTTCGTTGGTTTTCAGATCCCAGCTGAAATGACCAAGCTTGGCCAGCGCCTCTGCTTCTACCAGGTAGGCCTGATTCTGCCGTAGCTCCTGATTGCTCCATTCCAGCTCATTGTGAGCGGAGAACAGACGCTCCTGCATCTTGTTCATCGATTCGGCCAGAGTCCCCAGTTCATCATGATGAGGATGCTCAAGCAGCATCATTTTGTTGGACTCTGAAGCAAACTTGATCTGCGAAATCATCTCAGCCATCCTGGAAAGCGGGCGGGATAGTCCCCAGGTAATGACAAGATAGAAAATTATCCAGAGGCCGGTCGTCTTGATGATGGAGTTTATCAGGATGACGATAAAGCTGTGTTTGACGCGATTCAAGGCAACCGAACGGTCGGAAAAGATCGTCAATACACCAAGTTCCCGTGCTTTTACTGGTGTCTGTTTTACCAGGCGTGTCGTATTGTACTGGTATGGCGAAAAGATCGTGTTGGCGTCATGGGATGTGACCGTAGGTACCTTGCCGAAAGAGACAGAGAACTCTCCATCTGAGGACTGAATCTTTACACCGGTGACAATTGAAGACTGGGCTATTCCCTGTACCATGGTGGTCATCAGCGGGCGATCAAGTTCCCACATCGCGCCGGTAATACCGCCATTAAAGGACTGCGTAAGGGAGGCGAGATCGCTTCTGATCAAACGCTGGATGGCTGAATATTCAATAACGAGCTGGATGAGGGTAACAAGAATAGCCAGGATAAGGTAAGCACCGAATACTGCCTTGAAAAGGCGGCCAGCCAGAGAATGCCAATAGATCATAGAACCTCTATTCCGTTATTTAGCATAAGTTTTCCTCATTAGTGCTGGAACTTGCTGAAACGGTTTTTACAGGTTGAGGTGAACCCGCATGACGTCGTTGATTTGGTCTTGAAGGTTTCTGTCAGAAATTTCTCCCAGGCAGACCATCAGACGCTGTTTTGCTATGGTTCGAATCTGCTGGGCAACTAAATTTGCTTGGATTTACCGGAGAGTCTTGACGTATACAAAATATCTGTTAATAAAAATTGTCTCATTTATCCTGTTTCTAACAAACCTGTCTATACGTAAACATACGTACAGGTAATTTTTTACATGCCTCAGGCGGCTACTATGGAAACACTGTCACATTTCGATTTGCAGGCTTTGAACCGCGCCATCGGCGAGATCTACGCGGCCAGGGACGTGGAGTCATTTTATCGGGCAGTGTTCGCCTCAAT
>CAXNJF010000234.1:0-4087 GCA_964202585.1 Trichlorobacter sp.
TGGATCTGCTGTCTTCGGATCTGAAGCTGGATATATAAAAGCGTTATCACGATCTATCAAGGAGGTAGTATGAAACGGTTGGTTATGCTGTTTACGGTTGCGCTGTTTGTGCTGGTTTCACATGTTGCCCTGGCGGCTCCGGCACAGATTACCTGGTACGGCCATGCTGCCTTTAAGGTGGTCACCCCCTCTGGTAAGGTTCTGCTGGTTGACCCCTGGATCAGTAACCCATCCAACCCCAATGCCAAAAAGGATCTGGAAGAACTGCAGAAGGTTGATCTGATCTTTCTGACCCATGGACATAATGACCATATCGGTGATTCGGTTGCTGTTGCTCAAAAGACCGGGGCAAAACTGGTTGCCAGCTTTGATCTGCAGAAGGCGATGGCGGCCTATAAAGGTTTCCCTGAAAAGCAGGTTGACCGTGCTACTGCAGGCAGTTTTGGCGGCCAGATCAGCCTGCTTGATGGTGAAGTGACGGTCCTGTTTGTACCTGCTGTGCATGGCGGCAGCATGGATACCCCCGCCGGTCCGGTCTATGCCGGCCACCCTGGTGGTTTTCTGATCTCGGTTAAAAACGGTCCCCGTATCTACCACACCGGTGACACTGATCTGTTCAGTGATATGGCATTATTGAAGGGGCAGGTTGATCTGATGCTGCTTTGCATCGGCGATAAATTCACCATGGGGCCGCTGCGGGCTGCTCAGGCTGTGGATCTGATCCGCCCGAAAATGGCGGTACCGATGCACTTCGGGACTTTTCCGGCTCTGACCGGCACACCGGAACAGTTCAAGTCAGCCCTCAGAAGATACGGTCTGGAATTTCTGATGCGTCAGATGGAGGTTGGCGAAACCATGGTCTGGAAATAACTGATAACTAGCTGAAAGGTAAGCGCTATGATACGTATCCTGCTCCTGTTGACGCTACTCCTGCTGCCAGGTCTGGTTCTGGCAGCCCCGCAGCCGCTAAAACCCCATGTAACCGTTCTTGCCACCGGCGGCACCATTGCCGGTGCGGCTCCATCCAGTACCCAGACCGTTGGCTACAAGGCTGCGGTGGTGACGGTTGATCATCTGCTGATTGCTGTGCCGGGTTTGAAGGAGTTGGCAGAGATTACGGGGGAACAGCTCTTTCAGATTGACAGTAAAAACATGACGCCTGAGCACTGGTTACCCTTGGCCCGGCGGGTGAACGTTCTACTGGCAGATAAGAAGGTCAGCGGGGTAGTCATCACTCACGGCACCGATACTCTGGAGGAGACCGCCTGGTTCCTGAATCTGGTGGTCAAAAGTGACAAGCCGGTGGTGCTGGTGGGTTCCATGCGGCCCTCCACTGCTCTGAGCGCCGATGGCCCGCTTAACCTCTATGACGCCGTGGCAGTTGCGGCAAGCCCTGCGAGTCGTGGCAAGGGGGTGCTGGTGGTACTGAATGATACTATCAACGCAGCACGGGAGGTGACCAAAACCAGCACCTTCAGTTTGCAGACTTTTCACACCCCTGATCTGGGGGCGCTGGGCTATGTCCAGAGCGGCAGACCGCTTTTCTACCGTCAGCCGCTTCGTCTGCATACAACCGCCACACCGTTTGATGTCAACTCTCTGAAACAGTTACCCAAGGTAGCACTGCTGTACGGTTATGCCGGAGCTGACGGGGAATCGATTGAAGCCGCGGTCAAGGCGGGGGCCCGTGGTATCGTCTATGCCGGCGCCGGTAACGGTTCCCTGTCTGACAAGGCACAACAGGCCCTTTTTGAAGCGCGCAAAAAAGGAGTGCTGGTTGTGCGTTCATCACGGACCGGAAGCGGCATGGTGGCCCGCAACGGTGAAGTGGATGATGATGCCCTTGGGTTTGTTGTGGCGGATAATCTTTCGCCCCAGAAGGCCCGTGTGTTGCTGATGCTGGGGCTTTCGGTTACCGATGATACGGATCGGCTGCAACAGTTTTTTACTGCATTCTGACAGATTCAGAACAGTGCCTGTGAAAGGAACAACAAAAATGTCAAACACCTGTACAGTTTCAACCTATCTGTTGCAGCGTCTCAAGGAGGTCGGCGTACAGCACCTTTTTGGCGTTCCCGGTGATTATGTGCTTGATTTTCTGGACCAGGTGGTGGCCAGTCCCCTTGCCTGGGTCGGAACCTGTAATGAGCTGAATGCCGGGTATGCCGCAGATGGCTATGCCCGTTTGAATGGAATTGGCGCTGCAGTTGTCACCTATGGTGTGGGTGGATTCAGTATTTTAAACGCCGTGGCAGGGGCGTATGCCGAAGGAGTGCCGCTGGTGCTGATCAGTGGCGCTCCCCCGTGCAAACGGAGGGCAGCAGGTGCGATGGTACACCATCTGGTGGCCGATTATGACCGGCAACTTGATATCTATCGCAGGGTGACGGTTGACGCCGCACTGCTAAACGATGCAGCTACTGCCCCTGTAATGATTGATCGGGTTCTGGCCAGTTGTATCAGCCGCAAGCTGCCGGTTTATTTTGAGCTGCCTGCAGATCTGGCATGGGCTGCCTGTTTACCTCCAACAGAACCTTTGGTCGTGCATGAGAAAACATCTGATCCGGAAAGTCTGCGAGATTGCGCTGATGAAATCGCTGAGCTGATCAACAAGGCGGTAAATCCGGCCATCCTGGCCGGTATCGAAGTGGCCAGATTTGGCCTGGGGACTGATCTGCTCAAGTTGGTGGAACATGCCGAGCTGCCTTTTGCCACCATGCTGAGCAGTAAATGCGTCTTGCCTGAACTGCATCCCCAGTTTATCGGCATCTACCAGGGGGGATGGAGCAGGCAGACGGTGCGCCAACAGGTGGAGTCTTCGGATTGCCTGTTGTCGCTGGGAGCCTGGATGACTGATCTGGATACCGGTATTTTTAGTGTCAACCTTAACCATCATCGGGTTATTTCGGCAACCGGAAACACTGTGCGGGTTGGCAGTCACTACTACCACAACATTGTGCTGGCTGAACTGATACGTGAACTGACACCTCGCCTGCGCAGCCGTTCCTATCTGGAAACCCATCCTGTCCAGCCCTGCGCCTCTGCCGGACCTTTTGTGGCGGATGAAGCGGTACCACTGACTGCAGCGCGGGCGTATCAAGCGGTGCAGGGGTTTCTTGATGACCGGATGATCCTGCTGGCTGAACCGGGCGATTCATTTTGTGCGGCTCCCGAGTTCATCATTGATGAAGCGGAGAATTTTGTTGTCCAAGCCTACTATTCCTCCATCGGTTACTGCACCCCGGCAGCCTTGGGAGTCGGTATGGCGCGGCCGCAAAAAAGGCCGGTGGTGTTAACCGGTGATGGCGCTTTCCAGATGACCGCCCAGGAGATTTCCACAATGCTGCGCTGCAACTGTCCGGCGGTGATTCTGCTGATTAACAACGACGGCTATCTGGTTGAGCGGATGTTGCATGACGACGGTCCTTACAATGATATCCAGATGTGGCGCTATGCCGGTCTCCCGGCAGTGTTCAGTACCGGTGACCAGGGGATCGGTCTGCGTGTCATGACTGAAGGTGAACTGCAGCGCGCCTTGACAACCGCAGCGCAGAATCAGGACAAGCTGGTGTTGATTGAAATCTGTCTGGATCAGATGGACTGCTCAGAAGGGCTGAAGCGTCTGGGGGCAACGTTTCGGCAGGGGTAGAATGTCCTCTGGAACAGAGATGCAAGGGAATGGAGATTTTGCATTAAATACCTGTCTGTCATTCAAGGAGCCATAGCTATGCTTACATTTTCAAGGGTTGGATCTACCGTTATTTTCCCACTGCTACTTCTGCTGCTTTTTTCAACCACAGCCTTCGCTGACAAGGCTTCAGTCACAATCAGCGCTCCCGAAAGTGTCAAAAAGGGAACAGTGGTCACTATAAAAATACAGGTAACCCACAGTGGTAACAATTTTATACACCATGTTGATTGGGCCCAGATCAAGGTGGACGGTAAAGAGGTGAAGCGCTGGGATTATTCATGGACCGACACGCCTGAATCTGAAAGTTTTGAGCGTGAGTACAAGCAGACGGTGATGGGTCCCATAGAGGTCTCTGCCCAGGCAGATTGCAATATACATGGCAGTACTGGAGAAGTA
>CAXNJF010000235.1:0-4075 GCA_964202585.1 Trichlorobacter sp.
CAGCGGCACCGGATCAGGATCAGCGCCCAACTGCTGAAGCTTGCCCAGATTGTGCAGGAAGCCCCATGAACCGGCTTATCACGGCATATCTTGCAAACATCTCCATCCGCCGTAAATTGATGGCACTGATCATGGCGACCTGCGGGGTGATCCTGCTGGCAACCACCGTGGTATTCGTGATCAAGGAAACAAGCTCCCTGATCAGTGAGCAACGTAAAAATCTTGCCTCACTGGCCGATATCCTGGGTAAAAACGTAAGCGCAGCACTTACCTTCAACGATCCCCAGTCCGCACTGGACACCATGAACTCCCTCTCGGTCAAGTCAGACATTCTTGCCGCCTACGTTCTTAAAGCTGATACAACGGTCTTCAGCCGCTACCTTGCACCGGGAGTCAAAGCAGATACACTGCCTTTTGAACAATTAGGCCCCGATGCAACGCCTGATACCTGCAAGAACCTGCTGAAGCAGATCAGCTCTGACAATAACCGGCTGGTACAGTTGTTTGACAAGGTAAACCTGGTCTCCCCGGTTCTGCTGGATAATCAGACCATAGGCACGGTGGTGCTGTTTGCCGATATGCGCGAACTGCGTACCAGTCTGATCAGCACCCTGCTTGCTGCGATCCTGATTCTGGGCCTTGCTTCTGTTGCAGCCTACCTGTTGTCAATGCGCCTGCAGGGAATTATCTCTGACCCGATTCTGGAACTGGCTGATGCCATGCGCAATGTTTCGGAAACAAAGGACTTTTCACTGCGGGTTGACAAACCGGGCAATGATGAGATCGGTCGCCTGTACGATGGCTTTAACGAAATGCTGCAAGAGATTGAAGAACGCAATCTGGTACTGCGCCAGCGCCAGGAACACCTGCAGGAACTGGCCCATTTTGACACCCTGACCCGCCTGCCCAATCGGGTACTGTTCCACGACCGTCTGCAGCAATCCATGAATCTGGCCCAGCGCACCGGTCAGATAATAGCGGTGATGTTTCTTGATCTGGACCGGTTTAAAGACATCAATGACACCCTGGGACACCGCATCGGTGACCTGCTGTTACAACAGGTGGCGGACCGGATGGGACTGGTGCTGCGTGACTGTGATACCGTAGCCCGTCTGGGGGGGGATGAGTTCACTATTTTTACCCAGGATATCAAAACAGATAAAAACGCCTGCAAGGTGGCCCAGAAACTGCTTGATCTGTTTGAAATCCCGTACAATCTTGAGGGGCAGCAGGTATATGTGACCTGCAGTATCGGCGTGACCCTCTTTCCTGCTGATGGTGACAGCATGGATGGGCTTTTGATGAATGCGGACATCGCCATGTACCATGCCAAGTCTGACGGCAAGAATACCTACCGCCTCTATGCCAGTGAAATGAACCAACAGGCCAGCGAACGGGTCGCCCTGCAAACCGATCTGCGCAAAGCCCTTGACCTGAACCAGCTCTATCTGCAGTATCAACCCAAATTTGACACCCAGACGTCCCGCATCATCGGCGTAGAAGCCTTGTTACGCTGGCAGCACCCTGAGCGGGGACTGATCCCCCCCACCCGTTTTATCCCCCTGGCTGAGGAGTCAGGCAGCATTATCAGCATTACCGAATGGGTGCTGAAAACCGCTTGTCATCAAGCGAAACTCTGGTACGATGCCGGCTACGGAAACATAAGCATGGCGGTTAATCTTTCGGCTTACAGCCTGAAACGGAATAACGCCCCTGACGTGGTGCAACAGACCCTTGAAGAAACTGGATTGCCAGCGAATCTGCTGGAACTGGAACTGACTGAATCAATGCTGATTGAAAATGATCAGCAGGCAGAAGAGACCCTGCGTGCCCTGAAAGTGCTGGGGGTAAACATTTCAATTGATGATTTTGGCACCGGCTATTCATCGCTGTCCTATCTGCACCGGTTCCCGATTGATGCCTTGAAGATCGACCGTTCCTTTATCTGGAACATGCATCGCAGCGAGAATGATATGGCAATTGTGGTTGCGATCGTAGCCATGGGACACAGCCTGAAGCTGCAGGTAATTGCTGAAGGGGTTGAAACCGAGGAACAGTTGGCTGCATTGAAAACATGTGGTTGTGAAACTATCCAGGGCTACCTGATGGGTAAACCTGCATCTGCCGAGGAGGTAACAGCCCGGTTGCAAAGGGCTTGAAAAGCTATGGGTCTAATCAATTGCAATAGTCTTTTGAGTGTCGGGGTAGAACAGTTTGATGCTGAACATTGTCAACTGGTAGCAATTACCAATCAGTTGCATGAAGCGATCAAGGCAGGAAGCGGCGCTCAGGCTGTACAGACAACGTTGCAGCAACTCTCGGAGTTTGCCGCACGTCATTTTCAGTCAGAAGAACAACTGTTGGAACAGCATGGGTTTCCCCACCTGGCTGAACATCAGCGGGCACATCAGGAAATTCTGGACAGGCTGGCTCAGTTTCAGATTGAGTATCAGGATACTGTTCAACCGATGCAACACAGTATGATGCAGTTTCTGCTGGATTGGCTGACCGGCCACACCAAGACTGTTGACAAACAGTATGGCCCTTTTTTGAACAGCAGGGGGGTCTATTAGACCTGCTTCCTGCATTATCTGAGAACCTGCATCTCTTCCCATTAATTTTATTCCGGCATGGACGGCTATGAAGTCTGTACCCGTCTGAAAGCTGACCCCCTGACCATGTGAGGTTGGTACGGATGTCATGGTGTCGTTGATGGAGAGCGGGGTGTTGTCGCAGTAGTTGTGTAGGCCTTGAGTTTTATTTGAAAATATCGCTATGTGTGCCAGTTCGTTCGAACGTTATTACATCATCGTCAAGTTTGTAAATCAGCAACCAATCCGGCTCAATATGACAATCTCGAAAGCCCTTGAAATCACCTTTCAATGCGTGGTCATGGTAGCGGGGTGGTAATGGCTGCCTGTTAATAAGCATCATCATGACATCATCAAGCTTTTCAATCTTCTTGCCACGTTTGATTGTGTGGGAATAGTCACGGTCAAACTGCCCTGTTGTTCGTACTTGCCTCATTGTTCCTTCAGGTGTTTGAACATTTCAGCGGGAGAAGAGAATGACCGGACATTTTCTCCCCGGTTTGCTTCATCGAATACCCGGCGTGTTTCATCATTCACTTCCAGATCGTGACAAAAACAGCGACCTTCCTTATGTTCAGTAATTACACTTCGAAGAAAAGCGGATATCGCACTTTTTGCTGTCATGCCATGTTCTTTAAGGATCATAGAGGCTTCGTATTTTAATGCCGGATCAAGCCCATGTACTGTGAGTGTCGCCATAATTTTCTCCTTGAGGATATTTTTGCATTTTAAAACAGGTTGAATGGCAATTCAATAGCAGAAAATCATAACAAAAAACGAGTACTCACCTTTCAAGCTACACTGTGTTTCAGCGTCGTGGCATCCCCGGCAGATTATAGCACCATCCCGCGATACTTGATCGCAAGCATGGTAACGTCATCGGATTGCGGAGCCCCGTTGGCGAACTGTGTTACTCCAGTGCGTATAGCATGAATCAGCTCCGCCAGATCTTCTTTTGGACCGCATTGCAGGGCATGTAAAAGTGCCTCTTCTCCGTACAGTTCTTCCTGCAGGTTCTTCGCCTCGGTCACACCATCGGTGTAGAGAAAAAGGATATCTCCCGGCTGCAGAGTAATCCGCTCGGTTTCATACACCGTTTCCTCCATTGGACCCATCACAAAACCTGATTTCAACGCAAGATAACGTATCCCTTTCGACTCGATTACCAGTGGCGGATTATGTCCGGCGTTGGCAAAGCGTACCTCACCTGTTTTTGTATCCAGAATCCCGCAGAAGACCGTGGCAAACATGCAGCTTTCATTGTCTGCAGCCAGAATGTTGTTGACGCAGGAAAGTATCTCGTCTGGTTCTCCAAGCCGCTGCCCTTCTGACTTTAACAGGGTTTTTGCCACCATCATGTATAGTGCGGCAGGCACCCCCTTGTCAGCAACATCGGCAATCAGAAAACAGAGATTCTGGTCATCAATAAAGAAGAAATCGTAAAAATCACCGCCCACCTCTTTGGCCGGATCCATAGAGGCGAA
>CAXNJF010000236.1:0-4065 GCA_964202585.1 Trichlorobacter sp.
AGTTCAAGGGGTTGTCCGGCATCCTGCAGCTTCTGTGCATCGCCAGTCTTTTGGGGGCGGCGTGTACGGGCGCGTTCTGCTGTATCAGTCGCTGATGAGATCCGCTCCATCCGTGACCGGTTTGGTCTGATCTATCTTTCTCTGCGTGATGACACCTTTACTGCAGACCGCCGCAGAACGGTGGCGCTTTGCCAGGAACTGATCAAGCGACGGATCAACATCTTCTGGAATTGCCAGTCACGGGTAGAGGCGATTGACCACGAAACATTGAATTGGATGCGTCGAGCAGGCTGCGAATGTGTACAACTGGGGGTGGAATCAGGTTCACCGGATATTTTGAAACAGCTGGGAAAACAGATAACACCTGAAAAAATTATTCAGGCAGCAACTCTGGTACGACAGTCCGGTATGCAGTTATCAGTCTACCTGATTACCGGCATACCGGGAGAAACTGATACTGACCGGCAAAAGACCATCAACCTGATCAAACAGATTAAAGCAGACGACCTGCAGGTGGCTCCTCTTGCTTACTATCCCGGCACCGCGCTTTTTGAGACCGCAATGAAAAATGGACAGCTTGCACACGATCTGTTTGAGACCAGCAAGGACGAAGCTGTGCTGGCTCAGCCGGACGGACAGAAACAGGTTGAGCGTCTGCTAGCCCGGATCAGTCGCTACCGCCAAAGCTGCAGCATTGACGATCTGCTTGCCATTCAGAAAAAGCAGGGCTACAGCGCTGTTACTGCCATGCGAACAGGAGACAGCTATGCCGCTACCGGAGATCTTGAACGGGCTGAAAAACAGTATCGCCTGATGACCAGAAATGAGCCTGATCACCCTTGGGGATGGTTCTTGCTGGGGGAGCTGTGTGAACAGAAGGGACAGAAACATGAAGCATTAACCTGCTATAGCGAAGTACTGAAACTGACTCCGAGACACCGACCATCTATTGAAGGACATGAACGTCTGAACCATTAATAAAGGCGGCTGAACGTTGGTTCAACCGCCTTTTCTGTCTCACTGCAAGTAAAAAAAACTACTTCACCACCTCTACCGCCTGGGTCAGCACCAACGCATCAAAGGTGCGGTTCAGGGTCTTGCTGGGGAAGTTAGGCAGGGCTGGCGCATCGGCATACTTGACCTTGTCATCTTTGGCCACCTTCAACGGCAGGGCTGCCACCCAGATTTTCTTGCCGTCGTCATGCTGTACTGACAGATAGATATACTGACCACCATCCAGCACCTCAAGCACTTTGCCTGATTTGGTAGGAACCCCTTGTTGAATCGGCATCGGCTTCAAGCCGGCATGGGGATCAGCCTGTGCGCCGCCATGAACAGCATCCTTCGGCATGGCAGGCTTGCCATCCGGAGCTGGTGGCATACCGCCCACCGGCGGATGACCTGCCGGAAGTGCTCCTGCTGACGGCTGATTCGTGGGGGCTTCTGTCTTTGGCTTGTCCTGACAACCTGCCAGAGCAAGTGCAGCAATCATTAACGCAGCAATTGTTACTTTCACTGTCTCCTCCTGTGTTTAGACTTCTTGATGGTTCTACGATAGCATATCAAAGGAGCCAGACAAAAGAAAAAACATGGTAGTTACTTGCTCTTGCCTGATTTTATGATATAGGGACATCTATGCAGCTATGCAACCAGAGGAGGTATATATGTTTGAATCTGCAGAGCTCGGCCACAAAATAAGCAAAGAGGTTTTCAAAAAAGAGCTGCCGCTTGTGAGGGAGGCTCTGCTTGATGCCCAGCTGGATCTGCTGCAAGCAGCAAAATTTCCGGTTGTCATCCTGTTGGCCGGCGTGGATTGTGCAGGCAAGGGAGAAACCATGAATCTGCTGCATGAATGGATGGACCCGCGCCATATTGAATCCCATGCACAGCGGGAACTGACTGATGAAGAGCGGGAACGTCCCTCAATGTGGCGTTACTGGCGTGATCTGCCCCCCAAGGGAAAGATCGGCATCTTCATCGGTTCCTGGTATTCAGCCCCCCTGGTGGATAACGTCTATGCCCGCACGAAAAACGCCGAACTGGACCAACAGCTGGACCGGATCATCCGCTTCGAGACCATGCTCTGCAATGAAGGGGCGCTGATTCTCAAATTCTGGCTGCACCTCTCCGAGGATCAACAGAAAAAAAGGCTGAAAAAACTTGAAAAAGATCCCAAAACCAGCTGGCGAGTCAAGGATACCGACTGGAAAAACTACAAGATGTACAATCGCTTCCGTCTGGTTTCTGAACGGATGCTGCGTACCACCAGTACTCCTGAAGCTCCCTGGATTATTGTTGAGGGTTCTGATGACCGTTACCGCTCACTCTCGATCGGCAAGGCGATCCTTGATGCGCTGCGCCGTCGTCTTGATGCACCGGAAGCTCTAAAATCTGAAGAACCGCTTCCACCGCTTTTCAGCTCCATTGACGGTCTGCAGATCTTGCAAACCCTCGATATGAACAAAAAAATTGCCAAGAAAAAGTATGACGATGAATTGGAAACCCTTCAGGGGAGATTAAACCTGCTTACCCGTCACAAAGATTTTGACAAAATCTCCGTGGTCCTCCTTTTTGAAGGGAATGACGCTGCCGGCAAAGGGGGCAGTATCCGCCGGGTTACCCAAGCCCTTGATGCCCGGGCCTACCGTATCATTCCGATTGCCGCCCCCACTGAAGAAGAGCGGGCCCAGCCCTACCTCTGGCGTTTCTGGCGGCACCTCCCCCGCAGGAGCCGCTTTGCCATTTTCGACCGCTCCTGGTACGGACGGGTGCTTGTGGAACGGGTAGAGGATTTCTGTTCCCAGGCCGACTGGATGCGGGCCTACAGTGAGATCAATGACTTTGAAGAACAGATGGTGCGCAACCACACCGTTGTTGCCAAGTTCTGGCTGGCCATCACCCAGCAGGAACAATTGAAACGATTCAAGGAGCGGGAAAAGATCGGATTCAAACGGTTTAAAATTACTGAAGAAGACTGGCGTAATCGAGATAAATGGCCACAGTATGAACAGGCGGTCTGTGACATGATCGACCGTACCAGCACAGAAATAGCCCCCTGGACCCTGGTAGAGGCCAACGACAAGAATCACGCCAGAATCAAGGTTCTCAAAACTGTTTGCTCCCAGATTGAACAGGCACTTGCAAAACTGTAGACATCGTTGTATACAATAACGCAAAAAATATGCTGATAATTGCTGAAAAAGGATTGCCCATGCCGATTCCAGCCGAGGTACTGACCGCCCTTAACACTACTCAGGAAGCTCTGGCAAAAAACCTGATTGATGACACTCGCAGTGTTTATTCAACCATGCTGGGCTTTGATCTGATGCACCTGCCCCTTGAAGTGGATCCGATGGAACACTTTAAGGACTGTGTCTCAGCCATGGTTGGTCTGGCTGGCACCTATAACGGCTTGATCTCCATTCATCAGCCTTGCTCGCTTGCCATGAAGCTTACCGAAGCCATGCTGGATATGGAGGTTTCCGAGATTGATCAGGATGTCTTTGACGCGCTGGGTGAGATCGCAAACATGGTGGCCGGGAATGTGAAACAACACCTTTCCAAAGGCGGATTGGATGTTCGGCTCTCAACGCCATCAGTGGCAACAGGCAGCGACTACATAATTTGCACCAAACAGGCAAATTCACTGAACCTGCTGTTTGACCTGGATGAAGAGTGGATTTTGGTCAGTATTGTGCTGGAAATGGATTAAGCTTACAACGGTAACGCAACAAAGACCCGCTCGCAGCTTCTGAGCAGTTGAAAGAAAAGCTCCTTGCGGAAATTTGTACGCAGAGAAACATACGGATTACGCACATAATACGGTCGTGCCCCAGCCAACAAGGCAGACAGACAGCCGGTCAACAGACGGTCGTCAACCATCAGAATCGATGACAGGGAAACTGAAGCCAGTTCCCCTGTTTTTTTTAGTCCGTCAGGATATGGCTTCTTGCGTACTCCATCGACAAACCGCACACCAGGAAAATGGTTGGCAAACCAGTCAACCCGTGGACCAAAGGGACGGTTTGAGAGAATAAAAATCCGCTCTGCACCAAAGACAGTGAC
>CAXNJF010000237.1:0-4059 GCA_964202585.1 Trichlorobacter sp.
ATCCATGTATCACAACCCCTCGTTCAACAAATACTGCCAACTGGTCAGAAGGTAACGGCCTGCTGAAGAGAAAACCTTGAATGGTGGTACACCCCCGCCCGATCAGGTGCTGCTTCTGCTCTTCGGTCTCCACCCCTTCTGCCACCAGATCAAGCCCCAGTTCCTGCGCCATGGCAATGATGGTATTGACCACTGCCGTGTCGGACGGCGTGTCATACAAACGACGCACAAACGACTGGTCCACCTTTAACTCCTGTACCGGCAGGCGGGAAAGGTAGGCCAGTGACGAATAGCCGGTACCGAAGTCATCCAGGGAAAGACTGACCCCAAGATTCCGTAATTCCTGCAGTTTTTTCTGCGCATGGGTTGTATCAATCATCAGCATACTCTCGGTTAACTCAAGACACAGCAACGCAGGATCAAGCCCGGTCTCGGCCAACGCCAGACGTACGGTTTCAGCCAGATCACCCCGCTGAAACTGCACTGCAGAAATATTGATCGACAGCCGCATAGAAGGCAGCCCGGCCTGCTGCCATGCAACCAGCTGACGACAGGCTTGATACAGCACCCAGGTACCCACCGGCACAATCAGGCTGGTCTCTTCAAGAATCGGAATAAACTCAACCGGCGATACCGGCTCAAGCTCTGCCGGTGTCCAGCGTAAAAGCGCCTCAACACCGGTTACGGTTCCTTTTTCCATACAGATTTGTGGTTGATAGTGCAGGCTGAAGTCTTCATTTTCCAGGGCTCGATGCAAACGGGTTTCCAACATCAGGCGATGCTGGGCCCGTTTATGGAATTCAATGGTGTAGTAAACAATGGTATTACGCCCCAACCGTTTGGCCTCGTACATGGCCGCCTCGGCGTTGCGGAGCAGATTATCGGTATCTTCTCCGTCATCCGGAAATGTAACCACCCCGATACTGGCTGTTATAACCAACTCAGCACCATCCACCATGATCAATTCCGACAACTGATTCCTGACCTTTTCTGCCAGTTTGCGGGACTGATCAACTGATTCGGAAAGCGGTGGGATCAGGACAAATTCATCTCCCAGAAAACGGGCCACCAGACAATCAGCGCAGGAAGCCTCTTTAAGCCGGTTACCAAGTGCCACCAGCAGACGATCACCAAAATCATGGCCAAAGGTGTCATTAACAAACTTCAGATTGTCGATATCAATTAACAGCAGCGAGAGGAACTGGGTCTTTTTGTTCATCCGCATGATCTCGGCAGACAGGTGACTCTCCAGATAATAACGGTTGTGCAGACCGGTCAGCGTGTCGTGGCTGGCCTGCCAGGTCAGAACCTCTTCCTGGGCCTTGCGGACGGTGATGTCTTCCTTGATGGCAACGTAATTAGTGATCTCTCCCGCATCGTTACGTACCGCCGCAATGCTGCACAATTCCCAGTAGAGCGTCCCGTTCTTGCGCTTGTTTCTAAATTCTCCCCGCCATTCCTGACCGGACTTGATAGACCTCCAGAGGTCTGCATAGATTTCTGCAGGCTGATGCCCGGATTTGAGCAGATTTGGCTTCTGCCCGATAATTTCATCAATCCGATAGCCGGTCACACTACAAAAATGGGGATTGACATATTCGATGAAACCATCCGTATCGGTAATCATGACCGAATTGGCACTCTGTTCAACTGCAGTGATCAGTTTACGCAGCTGGACGGTGCGCTCCTCAACTAACATCTCAAGATTATTATTGTATCTTAGGTTTTCAGCTATCAGCTGCGCCCTTTCCAGACTGCGCCGTACAATAATTTCCAGCTCAGCAAGATCCTGAATCGGCTTGGTCAGATAGTCCCAGGCACCCCGGCGCAGTGCATCAATCGCATCGGCCAGCACTCCGGTGCCGGACAGCACAATAATCGGCAGGTTGTCGAACTCTGCGGTCACGGCGTCAATCAGTTCCAGCCCGTCCATGCGAGGCATCCGCAAGTCGGTAATAACAAGATCAGGCCGTTGCTGCCGGATCAGTTCCAAACCGGCCAGACCGTCAGATGCCTCGGAAACAAGAAAACCGGAGTCCTCAAAGTAGGCCGCTATTCCACTGCGGATCGCTTCTTCATCATCAACCGTAAGTAGCCTGACTGGTCGCGATGTCATCATGGTGTATCCCCTGGAATTCTTATTACGGGTATGTATTGCATAGGAAGCATAATGGTGAAACAGGTTCCTTCACCAGGCTGTGAGCGAACCTCAAGCCGGCCATGATGATTATTGGTAATGATGGCGTATGAAACCGACAACCCCAGACCGGTGCCAATGCCTACTTCTTTTGTGGTAAAGAACGGATCAAAGATCCGGCGCTGTACCTCTTTGGACATACCGGGGCCATTATCTTCAATCTCCATAATTGCCCAATCACCTGTTTGCCCTGTACGCAGGGTCAT
Organism: Trichlorobacter sp.; assembly: GCA_964202585.1. Lineage (GTDB taxonomy): Bacteria > Desulfobacterota > Desulfuromonadia > Geobacterales > Pseudopelobacteraceae > Trichlorobacter. Next base: position 2,404 of record CAXNJF010000237.1, read on the forward strand.
ACGGTGCTGTTTTTTTCCCTGAGCGAAAGCCATAGCCTGGGCTGCATTTTTCATCAGATTCAACAGCACCTGCTCAACCTCAAGAACGGTGAGCGGCACCTTGGGCAGGTCAGCGGCGTACTCCCGTATAATTTCAATCCTCTTGAAATCATACTGTTTCTTCAGGTCATAATCACTGGCTGCCAGCTCCAGCGCCTGTTCCAGCACCATTTCCAGGCTGGCGGATTCAATCCTTGATTCACTTTTTCTGCTAAATTTCAGCATATTGGTAATAATCCGGGACATCCTGTCACCAGCCTCATGCATCTGGTGCATAAATTTAAGGATACCACGTTGTTCCAGATACTCCCGCATCTGATACAGTTCAACTCCGGTACGGCGGGCAAACTCCTGATTGGCAGGCAGATCAGGAGAAACCCTGCGCTGAATATTCTGGATGTTCTGCATGATGATCCCCAGCGGATTGTTAATCTCATGGGCCATGCCGGCAGCCAGCCCGCCAACCATCATCATCTTTTCTGTCTGGGCCATCAGATCACCCATCTTCACCTGCTCGGTCACATCAGTGCCGGAGGCGATAACGGATGCCGGGTTGCCATCATCATCCCAAAGCAGACGGGCATTTATGGAAACCAGCCGCTCCGTGCCATCCTGTTTGAGTAACGTAACCCGGTAGCCGGTCAGAAATTCTTTTAGCTTCAGATCTTCAAGCAGGTTTAAAAAATCCTGACTGTTCTTGCACAAGCCCTGAAACAAGCTGTCTTTCAGCGCTTGAGCCCGGTAGCCAAACAGTTCGATGCCGTTGGATATGAACAAAATGGTTCCATCAAGGCCGGTATGCACAAAAATCTCCTGCATATTGTCCAGCACCAGCCGCAGCTGTTCTTCAGAACGACGCCGCTCGGTAACTTCATGGCGCAGATCGGCGGTCTTGCGTTGTACTTGCCGTCGCAGAAGGGCCACAAACACTCCCAACAAGAAAGCCCCCCCCAGTATTCCGCCGCCCCCCCACTTGACCCAAACCGGCATCCGGTAACCGCCTCCTTCAATCCCCAGCCAGTGCTGCAGGGATTGGTGATAGACCGAATTACTATCCTTCTTCATCGCTTCAAGATGGCGGTCAAAGGCTGCCAGAATTTCGGCGCTTTTCCCCTTGGGGGCCGCCACCTGTACTGATACAGGGCTGAAGATAATCGGTGTAGCGCTAATTTTGAAGGAGCGTTCATTCAAGAGAGCAAAAAAACGGTTCGCCACTCCGGCATGGACCTCACCCCAGTCAATCATGTCAAAAACCTCTTTGAAGTTTTCGGCATACACCAGGTCACAGCGGATATTGAACTGCTGCAGCATCTTGATAAAAGTATTGCTATAGACATCGTTCTTGACCAGAGCGATCCGTTTGCCGTGCAGGTCGCTATATGATTCTATTTTCTGTCCGGAAGTGCTGTAGAGTAACCCCCAGTTTGATATAACCGTATGCTGGTTGTAACTGAATCGTTCTGCCCGTTCCGGGGTATGGGCTATACCCACCAGCAGATCAATCGAGCGGGTGTCAAGATTCTCTAGACATTGATTCCAAATGCAGGGGACATACTGAATGGTCCAGCCTTCACGCCGGGCAACCTCATTAAGGATATCAGGCATAATTCCCTGGGC
>CAXNJF010000238.1:0-4051 GCA_964202585.1 Trichlorobacter sp.
CTGCCACCGTTTACCCGCCTGATTATTGACGAAGCTCATCACCTTGAAGAAGCGGCTACCGGTGCGCTGTCGGTGCGGATCAGCCGCTCCGGACTGATCCGGCAGCTGTCCCGACTTGCCCCCTCTGGCCCAAGAACCGGCATCCTGACCCTACTGAACAGCAAAATCGGAAAAGAGTTGCCGGAAGAGCTGGATGGTCTCTATCAGGAACTGTCCGGGCTGATTGAAGCGGCCCTGTTGCCCCAGACCCATGAGCTGGCAGGCCACTTTGAACGGGAGCTGGACTGGCTGTCCCAGACGTTGCAACAGGAACTGTTGAGAGGTGATGACCAGCGCGGTGGCGAGTTGAAGCGCAGGATTACACCGGAGGTCCGGGCCACCCCGTTCTGGAATGATCTGCAGTGCCGGCTGAAGCGATTGGGAGAGCAGTTACTGGAGCTGGCAGACGGGCTGGGAGCGCTGGACCGGGCTGCGTCCAAGCTGCCGGAAAAAATCAGACAAGGGCTGGATGGTTTGCTGACCGATGCCTTCGGGATCGGCAGACGGCTCTCCGGCGTGGCAAAAGAATTGGACTGGTTCTGCAGTGATGATCCTGATTCCTGCCGCTGGCTGGAAACCAGACAGACCGGCCGTGGCAGCCAGGCCACCATCTGCGTGGCGCCACTGGATGTGGCCGAAACCATCAAAACAGCCCTGCTGGAGCCGATCCCTACGGTACTACTGACCTCGGCAACTTTGACCGTGGGGGGCTCCTTTGGGTACCTGCGGCGGCGAACCGGCCTGGACCTGCTGGAGCCGGAACGGCTCCAGGAATTGGCCCTGGCCTCCCCCTTTGACTATGCCGAGCAATCGCTGGTGGGTATCCCCAGCGACCTGCCAGACCCGACCAGCAGCGGGTTCCGGCAACCACTGGCCGAAGCTGTGCTGCGGGCCGTCACGATATCAGGGGGCGGAGCTTTTGTGCTGTTTACTTCCTTTGATCTGTTGCGCCAGACCCATGCTGTTTTGAAAGGGGCACTGGAAAAACAGGGCTTGACCGTACTTCGGCAAGGTGAGGGGGGGGGCAGGCATCAACTGCTGGCACAATTTCGCAAGGAACAGCACGCGGTACTGTTTGGTACGGATTCATTCTGGGAAGGGGTTGATGTGAAGGGGAATGCCCTGCGGCTGGTGGTGATTGCCCGGCTGCCGTTTCAGGTGCCGACGGAACCGATCCAACAGGCCCGGGCAGAACGGATTACCGCACTGGGGGGGGACCCGTTCCGCGAAATGTCCGTGCCCCAGGCCGTGCTCAAGCTGCGTCAGGGGTTCGGGCGGCTGATCCGAAGCCGGACTGACCGGGGTGCGGTGCTGATCCTTGATAGCCGGATGGTAACCAAAAACTACGGCAAGCGGTTTCTGAAATCATTGCCTGAAGCTGCTCTGCTGGTAGCTCCGCTGGATGAGGTTTTTAGCAGGCTGGAGGACTTTTTTCAGCTATGACAACTCTTTGCGACGGCGTTTTGCGTTAAAATTAAAACACTGGAAGTAGGTTAGAGATGTCAGCAGGAACGCGAAGTATGAGATAGCCAGAATCAGTGATGCGCCGCGTCCTTTTTCCACGCTTGGCGACATTGACACGAAGACCACAAAGGCACCCAGTGCCGAGATCTTCCAGATATCACCAATCATCCGCTTGCGGCGGAGCGCAACCAACTGCTCAGGGGTGACCCCTACCAGCGAGGTGCCTATCTCAACCTCCACATCCTGTCGGGAGAGCCACCACGCGGGGTAGGCCAGTACCAATTGAATCCCTACGGCCAAACCGAAGCTCTTGATAAAGCCGCCCTGTATGCCGTACTTGGTAAATGCCAGCATAAAATTGTAGGCCATGAACAGCAGCAGGCCGAACAGGCCAACCTGTACGACATTGTAAATTATGGTCAACCGTTTGAGGCGGATAAAATTGTATGAAGCCATGTAACTATGCCCCTTCCTTTATGTAACGCAAACTTGTCTGTGTCATCTTCAACGGATTTGGGTTATAACAGAACAGCGTTCCAAATACAACCTTGAAAGAGTCGTGACTTCCTGTGAAGCTGATTCGTCGTATTTTTAATCCGGTTATCGCACTGGTGGCCATCCAGCTGGTCTGGGTGGTGGTTGTGGTTCTGTGGGTAACCTGGTTTGTGGGCAGGCACCGCCAGCTGAAAGAGCTTGCTGCCCGCTACAGCCCGGAGCTGTTAGCCAGAACCGAGGGCTGGTCTGCACTGGTTCAGGGGTTGCTCCTGCTGGCCGCTATCCTTGCAGGCGTCTATACCTTGTTTATCTTCTGGCGGCGCCAATCCCGCCTTTATCAGGAACAGCGAGAATTCATCACCCAGGTAACCCATGAACTAAAGTCACCGCTCGCCTCAATCCAGCTGCATCTGGAAACGATCCGGCTGCGCCGTCTTCCGGCAGAGCGGCTGGATGCCTTTGTGGATACCATGCTGGATGATACGCGGCGACTGCATTCCCAGATCGACAACCTGTTGCTGGCGGCCAGGATTGAGCAGCGCCGCCGACCTGCTGACCGCCGTCTGATTGATCTTTCGGCTTTTCTGCAGAAATACCTGGATGAAAACCGTGATCGCCTGCCACCGGGCACCCGGATTGAGGCGTTACTTGAACCTGATCTGAAAGCCGCTGTGGAACCGGATGAACTGGGCACGGTTCTGCGCAACCTGCTGGAAAATGCTGTGTTATATTCACCCGGAATCCCGGAGCTGGAGCTGCGTCTTGCGCGTAACGGGCGTTGGGCCGAGATAGCGCTCAAAGATCACGGTCGGGGGCTTGAGCCAGATCAGGTACGCAAGATATTCCGCCGTTTCTACCGGGTCGAATTACCCAATGAACGGGTGCGGGGTACCGGTTTGGGGCTTTACATCGTCCAGTCTGTGATAGAAGGTAGTGGCGGCACGGTCCGGGCCGAAAGCGACGGGCCCGGAACCGGCACTACTTTTACGTTGCAGTTGCCGGTTGTGGATAAAGGGTGAGGTAACATAAACAGTCCGTTTGTGATGTAGTGATGCAATAAAGCAAGGAGTACCAGCCTGATGGCGTTACCAGTTACCATTTACAAGGCAAGCATCCAGCTTGCCGATCTTGATCGCGGTATCTACGAAACCCTGCAGACAACCGTGGCCCGGCATCCGTCCGAGACCGAGGAGCGTCTGGTGGGGAGACTCCTTGCCTATGCCATGGTATATGAAGATGGTCTTGGTTTTACCAAGGGGGTCTGTGACGGAGATGAGCCTGACCTCTGGTCAAAAAGGCCTGACGGAAGAATTAAATCCTGGATTGAAGTTGGGTTGCCTGATCCTGAACGTCTGCTGAAAGCCCGCCGCCATGCAGATCAGGTGGCGCTGCTTGCCTTTGGCACCAGACTGTCGGGTTGGGAGAAACAGCACCTGGACAAGCTGATCCACAGCAGCAACATCACGATCATCACGCTGGAGCAAGGCTTCATTAACCAGCTGGTTGCCCGGTTGGAGCGCAGCGTTTCCTGGTCGATTACCATTACCGAAGGCAACCTCTACCTGCAGGATGGTTCAGAAACACTGGAAACCACTCCCCGGAGATTTGAAAACCTGAAATAAGCTTATAGATATACCCCGCTGTGCAGATCCCGCTTGTGGTAGCGCCAGGCAAAGGCAAGGGCCCGCGCATACCAGTCCACCAGAAACACGCCCCAGACCATGTACAGCGACAGGTGCAGCACCGGTCCGGCGATCCAGGCCAGCAGCACCCGTACCCCCCACATAGTAACCAGGGTAACAATAAAAACGTAAAAAGTATCCCCGGCTCCTCTTAAACTACCGGCGTACACAAAGGAAATTGCCAGCGGGATCTGGGCAAAGGCCACAATCCTCAAGAAAACCGCACCTTGGCGGATCACCTCCGGGTCACGGGTGAAGATCATCACCAGATACTGCGGTATCAGCAGGAAGATCAACGCCATGCCCCCCATTACCACCAATGCCAGCCGCAATGCCTCAACATGGCTGAGATGGGCGCGCTGAAACTTTTT
>CAXNJF010000239.1:0-4037 GCA_964202585.1 Trichlorobacter sp.
GGATACTTCTTTGGCCAACCTTTACTGCGTGCAAATTCCGGGTTTTCACCAGCGTTATACTTTACTTTTACTGCCCTGGCAGAACTGATCTGGGCCTGGGTAGGCAGTTCAGACCCGACAGAGCTGCTACGCTGATCAAAAGCTTTGGGGGGCTGCGGTTTGACAACAACAGCGCTACTGGAAGCTGCTGCTTGTACCACCACCTTCTTTGCCGGTGCAGTAACCGCTGCTGTATGGTGATCCTGACAGGCAGAGAGCGAAACCGGGACAAGAAATGTCAGGATAAACAAGGAATGTTTCAGCTTCAGGGACGACAAAATTTGGATAGATACCACAGAACACAACTCCAGCGGATAAATTTGGACAGAAAAAACCGCAGCACCGGAAGCGCTGCGGCTGACCTGATTAAGTAGATAGAGCTTGTACCACAAAAAAACAATCAACAGCAAGTAAAGAAGCCTCTACAGCCCCCGTTTATCGATGACACGTTGTGCTTTGCCTTCATGACGCGGAATACTGTTGGGCTCCACCAGTTTAACCGTAGCGCCAACCCCCAGTGCTGAATGTATCTTGCGCTCCACTGACTCAAGAAAGGCCCGTTGCTTTTTCATCTCGTCAAAGAAGATGTTTTCAGTTACTTCTATATTTATTTCAAGAATGTCAGTGGTACCAGTCCGTTGGACAATCAGCTGATAGTGCGGTTCACACCCATCAATGGCAAAAAGGATTTCTTCAATCTGGGACGGGAAGACATTTACCCCCTTGATGATCAGCATGTCATCGCTACGCCCCATGGTTTTTTTCATTCGGGTCAGGGTTCTTCCACATGAACAGGTTTCATGGATCAGGCTGGTAATATCACGGGTTCTATAGCGAATCATCGGGAAAGCTTCTTTGGTCAGGGAGGTTAACACCAGCTCCCCGATACTGCCCGGTGGCAGCACTTCACCGGTTTCCGGATCGATTATTTCAGCGATAAAAGCATCTTCGGCAATATGCATGCCGCACTTGTACTGGCATTCCCCTGCCACTCCCGGACCGATCACCTCTGAGAGGCCGTAGTTGTCAGTGGCGCTGATCTGCAGGCGTTGCTCAATTTCGGTACGCATCGCCTCTGACCAAGGCTCACCACCAAACAGGCCAACCTTCAGAGAAAGTGACTTGGGATCAATCCCCATTTTCTCCAAACGGTCTGCAAGGGTTAAGGCATAGCTGGGAGTGCCAACCAGTGCAGTTGTCCGGTAGTCCTGCATGATCATGATCTGTTTTTCTGTATTCCCTCCACCCATCGGAATGACCGCTGCACCGATCGCTTCGGAACCGTAGTGCAGTCCAAAGGCACCGGTAAACAGACCATAGCCAAAGGCGATCTGAACAACATCATCAGGGGTTACTCCGGCTGCCGTCATAAAGCGCGCAACCAGGTTTGACCAGGTTTTGAGATCATGTTTTGTATAGCCAACAACAGTAGGCTTGCCGGTGGTGCCGGATGACGAATGGATCCGTACTACCTCACGTAACGGCACGGCAAACATGCCATAAGGATAGTTGAGACGCAGGTCTTCTTTGGTTGTAAATGGTAATCTGGAAAGATCAGCCAGCGAGGTGATATCTTCCGGCACAATCCCCTGTTCATTAAACTTGTGCTGATAGCAGCGGACATTCTTGTAGACACGGTTAAGCGTGGCTTGCAGACGCTCAAGCTGAAGCTGCTCAAGTTCTTCGCGGGGCATACATTCGTGGTGAGCATCCCAGATAGCGGCACTCATCGGCAACCTCCGCAGGACTCCCTGACCTTGGCAACAACCACCTCAATCGCCTGTTCAGGGACAAGAAGCTGCATCTCACCACCGCTGCGCTGCTTGAACTCAACCTTGCCTTCGGCCAGGTTCTTGCCCCCGACCACAATCCGTAACGGTATGCCGATCAGGTCGTGATCCTTAAACTTGACCCCCGGCCGCTCGTCACGGTCATCCAGCAGCACCTCAACCCCGGCTGCTTCAAGTTGATCGTGTATCTGCTGCGCAGCAGCCATGACCGCCTCATCCTTCTGGGCATTGATCGCAACCACCGAGCAATGGAACGGCGCCAGCGGCAAGGGCCAAATCACGCCATTTTCATCGTGGTTTTGCTCGATTGATGCAGCCACGGTGCGTCCGATACCGATACCGTAGCACCCCATAAAAATGATCTGTTCTTTGCCATCCTTATCAAGGTAGCAGGCATTCATGCTGCTTGAATACTTGGTGCCAAGCTTGAATACATGGCCCACCTCAATACCCCGCCATACCTCCAGAGTGCCGTCTGTGCAACGGGGGCAAGGATCACCGGCGCCGATCAAACGGATGTCGGCAATCTGGCTGATCTGGAAATCACGGCCAGCATTGGCACCGGTATAATGCTGATCAGTCTCGTTAGCGCCAATAACAAAATCAGCCATAGCTGTAATGGAATAATCAGCAACCACCTGCAACTCTTCTTTCAGTCCCCGTGGGCCAAGGAAGCCGGGAGGTGAACCGGTAAAACGCAGGATTTCTTCATCAGTGGCCATCTGAATCTCGTCCCAGCCAAGACGATTCTTCAGTTTCAGCTCATTCAATTCATGGTCGCCTCGCACCAGGGCCATCACAAACTGTCCTTCACCATTGGACAATACCAGAGCCTTGACTGTGCCGGATTGGGGAAGTCCCAGAAACTCAGCTACTTCAGCAATGGTCTTTTTGTCCGGGGTATGAACCTTGGTCAGTGCCTGCTGCCCTGCCCCACCCTGCTGCTGTTTCACTCCTTCTGCCTTTTCAACGTTGGCGGCATAGCGGCAGGCATTACAGGATACGATTGCATCCTCGCCTGACGAAGCCAGCACCATGAATTCATGGGAGGCAGAACCGCCAATGGAACCGGTGTCAGCCTCAACAGCCCTGAAATTAAGCCCGCAACGCTCAAAGATCCGGTTGTAGGCCTGATACATCTTGTCGTAGGAAAGATCTGCTGCGGCTGAATCAACATCAAAGGAGTAGGCATCCTTCATGATAAATTCACGGCCGCGCATCAGCCCGAAACGGGGGCGGATCTCGTCACGGAACTTGGTCTGAATCTGGTAGAAATTCACCGGCATCTGGCGGTAACTTTTAACTTCACGCCTTGCAATGTCAGTGATTACCTCTTCATGGGTCGGTCCCATGCAAAATTCATTGTCCTTGCGATCCTTGAAACGCAGTAATTCTTTGCCATACTGTGCCCAGCGTTTGGATTCAATCCAGAGTTCTGCAGGCTGGACAGCAGGCATCAGCAGTTCTATGGCGCCGGCGCGGTTCATCTCTTCCCGCACGATCTGTTCAAACTTGCGGATCGAACGCAGCCCCAATGGCATGTAGGTGTAGATACCGGCTGAAATCTTGCGGATCATGCCGGAGCGCATCATAAGTTGATGCGAGACAACCTCGGCATCGGAGGGAGTTTCTTTAAGTGTAGGAATAAAGAATTGGGTATAACGCATGAGAATTAAACCGCCTTATATCAGTTTGTGGCGTTGCAACATCTGGGTGACTGCATCGCGCTGGAACGGCTTGACAACATAGTCGTCGCAGTCGCCTTCAAAAAAGGCATTTTCAATATCCTGAGGCGTACTGCAGGCAGAAATCATAAACACCTTTGTGCGTCTGCCCTGCTCCTGATCCCTCTCCCGGATTCCACGCAAGGTTGCGGTACCATCCATAACCGGCATGATAATATCAAGACAGATCAGGCTGTAGGGGTTACCTTCAGCTGTAGCTGCATCAATCAGTTCAAGGGCCTGTTTACCATTTTCCGCCTGATCACCGGAGCCAAGCAGCTCTTCCATAAAGGTAGTCAGCATCAAGCGGCCGATAGCATCATCATCAACAATTAAACACCGCATAGTCGTCTCCAAATAGTCATTACAGCTTGTTGATCTCTTCCAGCAGCGCATCGGCCAGCTTGTCTTCACTAACCTTACGGACAATTTCTCCCTTGCGGAAGATCAAACCTTCCCCATTGCCACCAGCAACTCCAACATC
>CAXNJF010000240.1:0-4030 GCA_964202585.1 Trichlorobacter sp.
TATTCAGTGATATCAAACGTTTCATTTAATCTCGCCACCGTTCGTAAATCGTCCGTTTTTGATCTGGACCGCAAAAATCGGCCGTTCAACATCCCCGAAACGGTCAAAGCGGACCGTCCCCATCAGCGTTTCGTAGCTGCCTGAAAGCAGGGCTTTTTTCAGCTCCAGCGCAGTGGGAGCCGGTGCCTTTTTCAAGGCTTCAGCCACCAGGGTAATCAGCTCGTAGGCCCGATCCGTCCGGGCTGTGGCTGCCTTGTTAAACCGTTTTTCAATGGTTGCTGCAAATTTCCGGTACTCAGGCCGAGGGTTGTCCGGCTCGATAAAGGTCAGGATAGTCAAGCCCTCCACTGCATCACCGCCAAATTTGATCAGATCAGGGGTCTGTGCCCACAGCGTGGCCAGCAGATCACACTGAAAGCCTGCAGTCCGCAGCTTCTGGGCCGCAATGCCGGTGGAACCCACTTCTGTCAGGAAAAACACCGCACCGGGCTTCTGCAGCAGCAGCTGACGGATCACGCTATCCCAGTTGACCTCCCCCTTTGAATCAGTGGTAACCACCGAAACAGCGCCAGTAAAGTGCTGCTTTACCCCTGCCGTAATCTCCTCTGAAAAATTAAGGTTGGCTCTGTCCTGCACAAACGTAACAGATCTGATACCCCGTGCATTCAGCAGTTTGACCGCTGCCTTGCTGTAGGCTGAGGTGGAAACCGAGGTGCGGATAAACAGGTCATCCTTGCCGGTCAGTTTGTCCGTGGCGGTATAGCCGGTGATCAGCAGGGTCTTGTTGTTTGCCATAATGTGAGGGTAGGCCGTAAGGGTGCTGTCAGAGTAGGTATGGCCGATGATCGCCACCACCCCTGCCTGCATCAGCTCCTGATCAGCCTGTTTGATCCCCTCGTCATTGTTTTTGTCATCCCGAACCACCAGCTTTAAGGGTCTGCCATTGATACCGCCCTGACTGTTGACCTCTTCCACCGCCAGCATGGCCCCTTCGCGAATGTACTCGCCAGCCGTCCCCCCCTTGCCGGTCAGGTTGACCGAAAGACCGATCAGGATCGGCTCCTTCTTTTGGCTGCAGGCAGACAGCAGCAAAAGGCTGATCAAGAATATCCAGAGCTGCTTGTTCATAGGGGCTGCCCTCCCGTTATCCGCTCTATTTCAGCCAACAACAGCTCAATATCAACCGGCTTGGCCACATACCCGTCAAACCCTTCAGCCAGCAGACGTTCACGGTCGCCTCGCATGGCATGGGCAGTCAGAGCGATAATCGGTGTATGCCGGTTGTGGGGCTGCTCCATCTGCCGGATCAGGCCGGTTGCCTCAATGCCATCCATGACCGGCATCTGGACATCCATCAGGATGCAGTCATACGGTGCAGCATGCCATTTTTCAAAAGCCAGCTGGCCATTTTCCGCCGTAACAACCTGATGCCCCATCCGGGTCAGAATGGTACTCATGCTGAGGACATTCACCAGATTATCCTCAGCCAGCAGGATCGACAGCGGCTGTAGCAGCTCCCGCTTCAATGAAACCTGCGGGGCAACCGGCTCTACAGGTGCGGTCTGCACCAGAAACGGCAGTTCAACAAAGAAGTTGCTGCCCTGGCCGGCCTGGCTTGCAGCCCAGATCCTGCCTCCCATCAGCTCCACCAGGCGGCGGCAGATCGAGAGCCCCAGTCCGGTGCCGCCGTACTTGCGGGTGGTGGAGCTGTCGGCCTGCTCAAAGGGGGTAAAGATCCGGTTCAGCACTGCCGGACTCATGCCGATGCCGGTATCGCTGACGGTCAGACGCAGGGTCAGCGACAGATTGTCACGTGAAACCGGCTTGACGGTAATGCTGATGGTCCCCTGTTCCGTAAACTTGATCGCATTGCCCAGCAGGTTGAGCATGATCTGCTTGAAGCGCAGTGAGTCTCCCTGCAGGATTTCCGGCAGCTCTTCAGACAGATCAGTCACCAGTTTCAGCTGTTTCTGGCTGATCCGTGACTTCTGCGAAGCAACAAGCTCCTCAATGGTGGTCCGGAGCCAGAAATCGGTATATTCCAGCTCCAGTTTGCCGGCCTCGATCTTGGAGATATCCAGAATATCCGTAATCAGCGCCAGCAGGTTTTTTGACGAGATCTCAAGGTTGTCCAGAAAATCCCGTTGTTCCGGGTCCAGCTTGGTCATCCGTAACAGATGGGCCATGCTGATGATGCCGTTCATCGGGGTGCGGATTTCATGGCTCATGTTGGCCAGAAATTCTGATTTTGAACGGCTGGCAGCCTCGGCCCGCTCCTTTGATTCCTGCAGGACGGCCTCCGCTTTTTTCCGTTCGGTAATGTCACGGGCCAGCCCCAGGTTGTAGCCCTGGCCATCAAATTCAAAATAGTTGGCAGTGATCTCCACCGGGTAGATCTGCCCGTCCCTGGTCCTGTGGCGGCCTTCAAGGGTCAGGGTACGTTGGGTTGCCAGCTGCTGCCAGAACTGTGCCCACTGGTCTGCCGGAAAATCGGCGTCAATATCGGCAACCCCCATCGTCATCAGCTCCTCGCGGCTGTAGCCGGTAGAACGGCAGGCCTCCTGATTGACGTAGTAAAAGCGAGCCGTGCTATCCACCATAAAGGCCGCTTCATGGATCGTATCCAGGGCAAAGGTCATCAGGGCCATGGTCTGTTCGGCCTTTTTATGCTCGGTGATATCTTCCTTGATCGCCACAAAATTGATGATCTGGCCGTTATCATCAAAAAGCGGGGTAATGGTGGCCAGCTCCCAGAAAAATTCACCGGACTTGGTCTTGTTGTGCAGCTCCCCCCGCCATGGCCGCCCGGATTTGATTGTCTTCCAGAGTGAACAGTACAGCTCCGGTGGATGTTGTCCTGATTTGAGTACACGCGGATTCTGGCCAATTGCCTCCTCGCTGCTGTACCCGGTTACCTCGCAAAAACGGGGATTGACATACTGGATCGTCCCTTCCGGATCAGTGATCACCACGATGTTGGCGCTCTGTTCCACGGCCAGTGACAGCCGCTGCAGCTCGATTTCGGCCTTTTTGCGCTCGGTTGTCTCAATCACGCTCCAGACGACTCCGGTTTTTCCGTCAAGCAGCAGCAGTTTCATTCCGGTAAAGACGCACCAGAAGAGACTGCCATCCTTGCGGCGCCAGGGATATTCCGCACTCAGGTGGGTCTTGCCGTCCCGTACCTGCGTAAAGCGGGGCGCCCAGTCATCATAATGCTGCTGATCAATGTGCAGAATCCGGGCGGACTGCCCGATCAATTCTGCCTGGCTGTAGCCGAACAGATCACAAAACTGCTGGTTTACCTTCAGGATTTCCCGTTCTGACGATACAATCAGATGTCCTGAGCCATCATGCTCAAAAATGGTCTGCCAATACTCCTGCTGCTGTTGCAAGCGTTTGTTCAAGCGGCGGGCGGTGATGACCAGCACCGTTAACAGGGTGATCACCGTACCGCAAAACAGTACTGCAATCAGCAGGATCTGCCGGTAATCAAGTTTTTTCCCCGGCAGCAGTGAAATCCATTTATGTGCAATGGCATCCCGTTCCGCTGCCGGAATGGCGGCAATCGCCTTGTCCAGAATGGAAGCCAGCTCCTTTTGCCCCTTCAGGGTACCGATCTGCAGTTCGGACCTGGGCGTTACCAGCGTACCCATCAGCATCAGGTTGGTCAGCAGCTCTTTTTCAATCAGGTGGATCACCACAGCCCGGTTACCGGCGTAAGCATCGGCCTCACCTTTGGCCACGGCATGCAGGGCTTCGGATGTGGAGCCATACTCCCGCACCTGCACTTCAGGAAAATTTTTTCTGAAATAGCCGACGTTGTGGAAGCCACGTTCAAGGGCCAGGGTCTTGCCGGCCAGATCCTCTTCTTTGCGGAAAACCGGTCCCTCTTTTCGCCCCACCAGCAGATGGGGGATCGTGATGTAAGGGCGGGTAAACTCAAACAACGGTTCCCGGTCCGGGCGGCTGGTGATATCCATCAGGGCATCAAGCTTGCCGCTTTGCACCAGCTCGTAGTTTTCCTTGAACG
>CAXNJF010000241.1:0-4004 GCA_964202585.1 Trichlorobacter sp.
CCAGTTTTTCCCGCTGGCGCACCCGTGCTGCATCCAGCAGCATCCGGCCTGCCCAGCGGTAGACGTTGAAGTCCTGCACCAGAGCCCGCATGCTGCGCATCCGTTCCCGCTGTTCAAACTCCGGCATGGTCAGCCCCTGGTAGAGCGCCCCGGCGGTCTGCTCAACATGGTAGGGGTTCACGATCAACGCCTCATGCAGCTCATTGGCCGCTCCGGTAAACTGGCTCAAGACCAGTACACCGCGCTCATCATCCCGGGCCGCCACAAACTCCTTGGCCACCAGATTCATGCCGTCGTGCAGACTCGTGACCATACAGACATCACTGGCCCGATAGTAACGGTTGACCTGGTCAGGCTCATGGTGTTCGGCCTTGAGGATGATCGCCCGGTCAAAACGCTGATTGATCCGCCTGGTCAGGCTGTGTACCCGCAGCTCAAAGGCATGGTACTCCTCCAGAGCTGAACGGCTGGGGGCCGCAATCTGGATAAAGCTGAAGCGCCCCACCAGCTCCGGGTGTAGCTCCAGCATCCGCTCAACTGCGCTGAACCGCTCCAGGATCCCCTTGGTGTAGTCCATCCGGTCCACCCCGATCCCCAGCAGATGATCAGGCGGCAGGCCCAGTTCAGCCAGAATCTCTGTCCTGCTCTGTTCCACCGGGGGCAGGGTTCCCTGCCATTCAGGAGGCCACTGGATCGAGATCGGATAATTTTCCACCATGGTCAGCTGACCGCTGTGGAAGATGGTGGAGGATTCATGTTCGATCCGGGTCTCCAGATAGCGATCCACGGTCTCCAGGAAGTTCTTGCAGTGGAACGGGGTGTGGAAGCCGAGAATGGTGCTGCCCAGCATCCCCTGCAACAGCTCTTCACGCCAGGGGCAGATGCCGAAGGATTCCGGGTTGGGCCAGGGGATATGCCAGAAGGTGATAATGGTGGCCTTGGGCAGACGCTCCCGGATCAGGGCCGGCAGCAGGGCAAAGTGGTAGTCCTGCACCAGTACCACCGGGTCATCGCTGCGAGCCTCCCGCACCACTGCCTCGGCAAAGCGTTTGTTGATCTTCTGGTACCACTCCCAGTCGCTGCTGCGGAAGATTGGCCGTACATGGGCGTTGTGGCACAACGGCCATAACCCCTCATTGGCAAAGCCGTAGTAATACCCCTGCTCCTCTTCCTGGCTCAGCCAGATCCGGCGCAGATTGTACTCCGGCTTTTTGGGCGGAACTCCCACCCGGTCATGCTTGTCTACGGTCTCGCGGTCAGCCGAGCCGCTGCCGTGGGCAATCCAGGTGCCAGAGCAGGCCCGCATGACCGGTTCCACCGCTGTTACCAGACCGCTGGCCGGACGGTGGACAATAACTCCCTGGTCAGTCCTGACATGGATGTATGGCTCACGGTTGGAGATCACCAGCACCTGATCACCGGCCAGTTGTTTGGTCAGCAGCCCGCGCAGGGCAGCCGGATTCCAGACAGCGGTCATGTCATCGGCATGGCGCCGCTCGGTTTCCAGGTTGCGCATCATGGCTCGCATCTCAACCACCAGCGGCTGCAGTTCCTCGCTGGCCGGCTTGCTGAAGGGACGCAGGATACCTTCCCCCCGCATCATGGCCCGTACCCCCTCCATCCAGCCACGCCAGCTTAAATGTGCCACAAAAACGGTAATAAATGAGATTACGATTCCCAGCACCACAAACAGGATGATCACGTATTTGCGGGTATCGGCGCTGCGACGTTCCACAAAGCTCATGTCATGCACCAGCACCAGTGAGCCGACCGAACCGTTTTCAAAATTGAGGGGCGTTCTGTATAGATGCACCGGCCCCTGGCGAAGCCGGATCAGGTGTGATGGTTCCTTTTGCTCTTCTAAAGCAGGTGTGCAGGAAATTTCTTTTGGAAAAACCGGTGTACGATAGAGCAGTTTGTTGTCGTTGCCGCAGACCCCCAGAGCCAGCAGTCGCTCATCCTGGGTTGCCTTCTGCAGCACGCTGCTTATCTTTCCTCGCTCTTTATTAATAATCAGATCGACAAGAGTCTCTTGCAGCGTGCTGCTGATCAGGCGGGAGCGGATATCCAGATCACGGGCAAACCATTTCAGGGTCAGATTGTCAATCAGCGGCACCACGGCGTAGGCCAAAAGTGCCAGCGCAACTGCCAGAGGAATCACAAACCTGAGCGATAAATGCAGCGATCTGAATGGAAAAGTCGATTTCATCATTATCACCGTATTCCTTCCGGCAGACCTCCTGAAGAACAAACTGTCAATCTTCGATGTATTTTCCTTCGACTCCGCTCAGAGAACCGTTCGTGCGCTGAGCGGAGTCGAATCGTGTTTGTTGCTATTTGGCTGTTGGCTTCTGCTGTACCCGTTTCCAGGTATGCCAGATATGCCCTGAACCTGCTTTGGTACCGAACTTTTTCGGTGTTTCCTTGACTGCCGGGTCAAAAGAGAACTTGTACTGATCCGGTCCTTCAAACTCGTAGATGGCGCTCATGGTTTTGCCCTGATTTGGTCCGGCGTTGCGTATCCAGTGCATTTCATGCGGGGTTTTGGTCACGTCCAGTTTAATGATGGTAGCAACAATCTTTTCTTTGTGCTGATGGGGAGTCGTCAGCTCTACCTTGGTACCGTCGTAACTGATCCGGCTTTTTTTGACATGCTTGTCATGCACCTTTTTACCGTCCATCTCGGCAACCACCATTACCCAGCTGCCCTGAAACTTCTTGAGTTCTGCACTGTCAATCGCCCCTTGTGCCGGTTCGGCGGCAAGCAGACCCTGAGCAGAGCAGATCAGTGAAAAAACTGCTGCCATGATGATGCCGATGATACGTTGTGCGTTCATACTGTGTTCCTCCTCTATGGGTTTATACTGTCTTTTTCAGACAGATTTTTGGTTTCATCTACCTTACCGCCTCAGCACCCGCAGTACCAGCTCATGCTGATTCCTGGCGTTCCGTTTGTTGTGCACGATAACTGCCTGTTCGGGAACCTGCAGCTTTTTCATCAGATGCTGCTGCAGTACACTGACCTGCTTTTGATCAGTTCGCCCGCTCCGCTCAATCAGGTAACGATACCCGGTCTGCCCCCCCGGCAGTTTTTTGATAACGTCAAGTACTGCGCTACTTTCCGGCGAGAGGCCGTTTTTCTTGTCAAACCTGATCGGCGCAAATAAGGCAGCGGTTGTGAGCTTTAATGCAAGCGGCTGCTCAAGCGTCTGTTCAAGCTGCCGGGTCAGCAGGAGTAGTTCATCACTGCCCACCGGCCAATCCCGCCGCAGGGTTGCAGTTACTTCAAGCGGTTGTTTGCTGTTTGAAAAAGAGAGCCGGAGATCAGCCACGGGAAACGGCGCAAGGGCCGAAGCAAGCAGCTGTTCTGCCTTGCCGGCCATCCTGGCAGCCTTTGCGCTGATCTCCAGCGGCGTATCCTCCCGTGGAGCTGCTTCCTTGAGAGGGGTAAACGTTGCTGCTTCATGCTGTTCCGGCAACAGACCCGATGCCACCAGCACCTGCTCCAGATGGAGTGCAACCGGTTTTTGCAAGTTCTCTTTCAGTTCTGCTGTTATGGCCTGCTCAATCTTTTTCTCAAAATAATCAATGGTGTTAATGGTTGCCCTGACATTGATGCTGTCCTTGACCTGCCGGTACGAATAGCTGGTCATGCGGGAAACGTCTTCCTTGTTGAGGTGTTTTTTTAATACCTGTTCAATGTTCTTTTTAGTGTTTACCTTCCGGATATCCACCACCAGGGTGTAGACCAGCGGAATCGAGATCAGGCCCAGCAGTCCTCCGATCACCAGCAGACGGGTGCGCTGGGAATACTGGTGCGTCTGAACGTGGCTGCTCCTGAATCCCATGATAAAGAAGACCAGATCCGAGGTGAGCACAATCGCCACAAAGTTGGTGAAGAACAGCAGGAATCCCCCCAGCCCCAGCATGATCTGGCCGGTACCCAGACCGTAACCAGCCACGCTTAAGGGGGGAATAACCGCCGTGGCAACTGCCACCCCGGT
>CAXNJF010000242.1:0-3948 GCA_964202585.1 Trichlorobacter sp.
ACGATCAACAGAAAGTTTCTCAGGTCTGTTTTGCGGAAGGATACGTAGGCACACCCGGCCACTGCAACCATTTGCTTGTGACCACTTGCCGATATACAAATGAACTGGAGACAAGCACCGCAGAGCACGGCGCCCGAATCTTTTCCAGCTCTCCGTCGAACAGGAGGTGCTTCTTAAGGAATTTTACTCAAATAAGGTAGTGCGGGGATTGTTTCAGACATGGATGACAACGGGTATCCAGCACTGTTTCTAACTCTTTATTATAACATACAAAATATTTACCATTCGATTGGCATACTTGATGCTTTTCTTTTCAACAGAAGGCTAAATCATCAGGGAGGAAATGAACATGAAAAGAGCTCGTATCGCCATTGTTGCACTAGGACTTCTGTCAAGTATGCTGGTCAATACAGCCTATGCTGGTAATCACCGTGGAGGTGGAATCGACCCGTTCTGGATTCCGGTCGCCATCCTTTCAACTGCAATAGCAGTAGCAACAATTGCGCAGCAGCCGGAACCTCCTTTTTATCGGGAACCTTGCAAGCCAAGCCAGACAATCATTGTTGAAGAGCCACGTCATGCTGGTCGTTACTACGGACGTGGGCATGCACATCATGATAGTGACTATGCTCCCTCGTACCACCCAAGACGCTGGTGACACCTTCGGAAAACAGCTATGAAATCCTGTCTCTAAGGATTTCATAGCTGTTTCAGGAGTGTTGTAATTATTTTTGAACGTCTAACAGCTCAACATCAAAGAGTAGAGTGGCATTCGGCGGGATAACACCACCAGCTCCTCTTGCCCCGTAACCAAGGTTGGATGGGATGACCAGCTTGCGCTTGCCACCGACCTTCATGCTCATTACACCTTCGTCCCATCCCTTGATTACCTGACCCACTCCGATGACAAAACTGAACGGCTCATTACGGTCAACTGAGCTGTCAAACTTGGTTCCGTTCTCCAGCGTGCCGGTATAATGCACCGAGACTTTCTTGCCCTTAGCCGGTGCGGCTCCTTTGCCAACCACCAGGTCGGTATATTTGAGACCAGTATCGGTTGTGGTCATCTTGCTTCCCTTCTTTTCTGCAGCAGTTACTGGCAACACAATCAGGCAGACCAGGGAGGTCACCATGACCAGCTTCAACACGTTACGCATAAATTGCCTTTCTTGTTATTTCTTCTTTGATTTAGCCGGTGCTGCCTTGGCAGCAGTTTTCGGCTTTGATTTGCAGGTTGAAGTACAGACATCCAGGTCTTTCAGTGTCTTTCCTGCTGTAAATTTGCCAACCCGCTTGGCAGCAATCTTGATCGGTTTTCCGGTCTGTGGATTACGGCCAGTACGTGCAGCTCTTTTTAATGCCGAAAATGTACCAAAACCCACCAATGTGATTTTGCCATCGTTTACCAGTTCATTCGTCACTGTGCATTGGAATGCAGCCAGTGCGGATTCAGCCTGCGCCTTGGTGATTTTAGCTTTTTCAGCGATTTTTGCTACGAGTTCTGCTTTGGTCATGATTTCCTCCTGATGGGCGTTTTTTCGAGCTTTATGGCGGATAACACAGCACGTGAGAAATGACAATAGTGAATACTTCGAAAGATCATGCCTTACTCGCCGATGATTTTAACCAGCACACGTTTGCGACGCTTGCCGTCAAACTCGCCGTAAAATATCTGCTCCCACGGCCCAAGATCCAGCTTACCCGCAGTAACCGCCACCATGACTTCACGTCCCATGATGGTACGTTTCAGGTGAGCATCACCGTTATCTTCGTAGCCGTTATGACGATAGCGTGAATGCGGCTTTTCCGGCGCAAGCTGCTCAAGCCAATCCTCAAAATCCTGATGCAGGCCTGATTCATCGTCGTTGATGAACACACTCGCCGTGATATGCATGGCATTGCAGAGCAGCAATCCCTCCTTGATCCCACTTTCGTGCAGACAATCGGCTATTGTTGGTGTGATATTGAGAAATGCCCTTCTGCCTGGTGTTTCAAACCATAGTTCCTTACGATATGACTTCATGACAACTCCTCTACAGATACTGTTTCAGTCCGAATAGTCTGACAATTTTTGAAGCCCGTGACAAGTCCTGGTTGACATTTCACCTGACAAACTCTGAATGCAGGCAGTAAACAAACCATGATTTTCTTGATAATAAAATCATTTTCATATATTTTTACGCATTTGATTTTATTAGTCTACCGAAGACAGGAAACAACCCTTGAACGCATTAAGCATACCGCTTGAGGATCAGCTTGGTCGAATATCACCGGAACTGCTGGGTGACACCGGTTTCTGCACTGAACTCGGCATCAGATACCCGTATCTGGGGGGGTCAATGGCCAAGGGTATCAGTTCTGTGCCCTTGGCAATCACACTGGGCAAGGCAGGTATGCTGGGGTTCTTCGGCGCTGCCGGACTACCTCTGGAAACGGTGGAGGCAGCGATAGTCCAGCTTGCTGCCAGCGGCGTCCCTTTCGGCTGCAACCTGATCCACTCCCCCCAGGAACCTGACCTTGAAACTGCCCTGGCAGAACTATACATCCGCAAAGGGGTTCAGCTGGTTGAGGCCTCTGCCTTCCTGAACCTGACCCTGCCACTGGTACGCTACCGCCTGCACGGCATACATCGTGCTGCCAACGGCAGCATTGTCATCCCCAACCGGATCATTGCCAAGGTTTCCCGCGAGGAACTGGCCGAAAAGTTTTTCTCCCCAGCTCCGGAAAAACTGCTCGCCACCCTGCTTCAACAGGGGCTGCTTACCCCGGAACAGGCTGAACTGGCCCGGTGCATTCCAATGGCACAGGATATCACTGCAGAAGCCGATTCAGGCGGACATACCGATAACCGTCCGGCTTTGACGCTGCTCCCGACTATCCAGTCCGTTGCAACCCGAATACAACAGCAGTTCAAGTACTCCACACCGTTACGAGTAGGTCTGGGGGGCGGTATCGGCACCCCTCAAGCTGCAGCCGCAGCTTTTGCCATGGGTGCGGCATGGATTATGGTCGGGTCAGTACATCAGGCCTGCGTTGAATCCGGCACTTCGGATGCAGTGCGCACAATGTTATCACAGACCCGTCAGGCCGATGTCATCATGGCTCCTGCGGCTGATATGTTTGAGATGGGGGTCACGGTGCAGGTCTTGAAGAGAGGCACGATGTTTGCCATGCGGGCGGCCAAGCTGTATGAGCTGTACCGAAACTATGACAGCATTGAAGGTATCCCGGTTACTGAGCGTGAGAAGCTGGAAAAGACTGTGTTCCTTGCCCCTCTGGAGACGGTCTGGGAGCAAACCCGCAGCTTTTTCCGGCAGAGAGACCAACGTCAGGTGGAACGGGCCGAGCGCGATCCCAAGCATCGTATGGCTCTTGTCTTCCGCTGGTACCTGGGGCAGGCTGCCCACTGGGCAAAAGACGGTATCCCAAACCGGACCATTGATTATCAGGTCTGGTGCGGCCCGGCCATGGGAGCCTTTAACGAATGGGTTAAAGGAAGTTTTCTGGAAAATCCGGCCAACCGGAGGGCCGCCTGCGTGGCCCGTAACATCCTGGAAGGGGCGGCCAGCATCAGCCGCGCTAACCTGCTACGTTTTTCGGGGAGCTGCTGCAACGCTCCTCTTCAGATACAACCAGAAATCAAGGAGTACCTCGCGTGAAACAGTCAGAACAGGATCGCACCCTTACCACCGCTGGCGCACCCCTGGCGATCATCGGCATCGGCTGCCTCTTCCCCAAATCGGAAGATGCAACCGCCTACTGGGCCACCATCCGTGAAGGGGTAGATGCCATCACCGAAATCCCTGAGTCCCACTGGCGGATCTCTGATTATTACGATAGCGACCCGAAACGGACCGATCATACCTATGGTAAGCGGGGCGGATTTCTATCCGAAGTTCCGTTTAACCCAATGCAGTTCAATATTCCGCCCAATGCTATTGAAGCGAT